>QJVU01000081.1 GCA_003235605.1 Planctomycetota bacterium
GGCTCACCGGTAGGGACGCCCCCTGAGTTCGCCCCCTGAGTTCGTCCCCTGAGTTCGTCCCCTGAGTCGTTACGTCCTGTATCATCGGGACCACGATGAAAACGCCGACGCTCGTCCTCGCGGTCGTGCTCGCTATTCCCTGCGAGACCCACGCGCAGCTGCAGTCGACCTCTCCCAAGGACTTCCTGAGCAAGGAAGGGGAGGGGATTGCACAATGGTTTGGCGCCTACAGCAACGGCCGCATCATGATGTTCGATGGCGAGCACCGGAACAGCTCCTTCCAGATCAAGGAAGTGGCATTGCGCCTCGACTACACCCAACACTACGGCACCACCACTGCGGCTCGAAAGTGGACGAACGTGACCCTGGACGTCTCCCCGTGCGACTTGACGCAGCTGTCCACCACGTTCAGCCAGAACCCGACCGCGACTCCCAACCGGGTGTTCGGGGCGGCGGTGTCCTGGCCGCTGGGCAGCGGCCTGCCGGCTACTTTTCCCGCCCCATGGGGAGGAGCCACGGGCGCCCTCCGGTTTCCGTTCCAGAAACCGTGGTCCTACTCGGGGAAGGCAGACATCTGCCTCGACTTCGATTTCAACGGCGGGACCATTTCCAACAGCGCGTGGAAGACCGAGGCTTTCACATACCAGCTGGACGGCTACGTGACCGGCACGAACTTCAGCCTTGGGACACCGTTCTCCTTGGGAAACGGAGGCACCGGCTCGGGCCCCGGCTGCGCCGACAGCGGGCAGTCGAACATCCGCGGGTTCGTCGTCCCAATCCTGACGACGTTCGGCCCGACCTACTTGATCGCGAGCAAGCGGAACATGCACGAGCTGCGGATCGAGGTGTACGGGACGGCACCGAGCCGCCCGGTCGTGAGCGCCGTGAGCCTCGGTGGGTCCACGAGCGGAACGGTGTTTCCGGGGGTATCCTGCAACAACCTCTACATCGACCCGTCACAGCCGACGTTCTACGGCTTGCTGACCGCCGACAGCTCCGGCATCACGTTCCAGAGCTTTCCCCTGTATCCGTACACGCCGGCGGCCACCGGGGCCCGACTGTGGTTCCAGGCCGCGTGGAACGACTCCAACACCGGCCTCCTGAAGCTGAGCCGCGCGGCATGGAACTCCGTGCCGCGCCAGGGCAGGTCGTATGCGCGCAGCACGGTCCATCAGCCGGACCCGACGAAGAAGAAGCAGTCGGGCAACGGCCCCACCCAGGACCCCCTGTGGAACCCGATCCTGAGGTACGCACACTAGACCGCTCGTAGCCGCTACCGATATGCGAATGCCAGGAACGCCATCGTCCAGGGTGTGTTGAGCCGCGTGCCGGTGGTCGTGGCCGGGTTGTCCGACCAGATCAGGATCTTTGCCACCGGCGCGGGCGGCGCACCGGCCAGGCGCATGGTTCGGGCTCCTGTCAGGCTGAGACGCCCCTGGGCGTTCTCGAATGCGGCCTGCGCCCCCGCCGTGACTCCGAAGGAAGACGGCGCAGATCGGAACCAGATGTCGGACGTTCTGTGGGAACCACCTGGATCGAAGGGTGGGCTCGGTTGGCTGCCGACTCCGAAGAAGAACACCATTGGCTGGATGTGCAGATTGTTGCACAGGGCGCCGATGTTCACCGGCCTCTGCAGTGGCAAGCCCCAGGCGTGGATCAGCGGCTTGCCGGCAACCGCGTTCCAGGTCTCGCCGATGGCAAGCGTCTTGCCGCGGTACGAGGGCGTCGCGTGATCCTGGTGGAAGTTGTTCCACGTCATCCGGACCGCCGCGTTCCCACACTGGCCGGTGGTGATGTTCGCGGCTTCGTCCGAGAACGACACGCCTGTCGCCGACGCGGCATCCAGGTAGTAGGGCAGCGAGCTGCGCCACGTACCCTGGTTCGCGAGTGAACCGCCTTGGAATACCCACTCCAGCAGCAGGTCGTTCTTGCCCCCGTAGGCAAACGGGCTGCGGAAGGGGAACGCGACTTCCGCGCCCCACTTCGGCTTCTGCGGTCGGCCCGTGACCGTGGGCCAGGTGACCTTGCCGTCGAACACCGAAACCGGGGTCGCCAGTCGGTTGCTCTGGAATGTCTCCAACATCTTCAGGGCATTGGCTGTCTCGCTCATGTTCAGCGCAACCCTCGTCCACGATCGACCCACACCCATCGTCGCGTCGTAGCTGCGATTGTCGAGACGACATCCGACGCCCAGCACACTCAACGGGTTGCCCTGACGGAGCCCGCCGTCGCCCTGTTGGAAACGCATCGTGGGCAATGCCCCGAGTTGCAGCGTGTAGAGTTCGCCGGGCCTCTCCAGGTACCCGGCGGGGCTGGTGTCGAACTGAACGGCCTGCGCTGGCGTGCGTGTCGCCGAAGTGGTTGCGATGGCAACCACTGCGAGGGTCCGCAAGAGCAATCCGCACATGCCGACACGCTACCCGGGCCGCGCGGGTGGAGCAAGCCGGGCCAGGATGCGGTTGGCAGGCCCAGCCCACGCCCACGGACCGGACGCGCTCTCCCGAGGTGCAGGGGCTCGGTTCGGCCGCTCGCGCATCTACTTCCATCAGGTGTTCGGGGCAGAGCACAGCGCAGACAGCGCCCCGGAGCGCTCATCTCGCTTTTTTCGAATTCGTCGGGAATCCGCGAACGCCCCGGATCTGCCCTCCGCTCTCCCCGGCATGTCCGCAAGAAAGGCACCCCCGTTCTCCGTTTCACTCCTCATCTCCATGGCCCTCGCCCTCGCGCCGGCTGCCGTTGCCCAGTGCGCTGAACTCAACGGCTCTGGCGGCACCTTGCAGGACCAGTCGTTACCGAACGAGTACTGCTTCGGGTTCAAGGCAAAGTCCCGGATGACCGTCCATGGCTTCGAGCTTTTCACACAGAGCACGGATACGACACCTCGCCGGATGACCTGTGCGCTCTACCGTCAGGCGTCGGCGGCGCCCCCGACCCCGTCAACGACTCCCGCGGCTACGGGCACCATGCTTGTCGGGACCGAGCCGGGGTTCTACATGGTCGCCCTGGACACGCCGGTGACCGTTCAGGCGGAACAGTCGTTCTGGATCTCCCAGCACGACTCGTCCACGATCCGGGCGGCTGGCCTGACGAGCGGCACGGCCCCGGCCGTCCCCACCTTCTACCGCCGTCCCGCGGGCAGCGGTGGTTGGCTCACTTCAAGCCGGATCAAGTTCCCCTCGTGGCGGGTCCACTGCACGCCGATCAGCCCGCCGTGCCTGCTCTACTACAAGTTCGACCGCGGCCTCGGCGACGTCGCCGTGAACTACGGTACGGAGACGGTCGCGAGCAAGATCATCCGTGGGTCGAAGGGTCCGCAGGATCCGTGGGTCTCGCCTGGCCAGTACGGCGGGGCAATGCTGCGCGGTGCCCGCGCCGACTCCGTGGACGAGTTCGCGGCGTGCGACACGGGGTTCAGAGCGGGGCTGCGTGGCGACCTCACCGTGCACTGGTGGATGAAGGAGAGGCACGCTCCGAGCTCCACGAACCCGGCCTACGTGTTCGACGGCATGAGTGGCTTCCGCTGCTTCTCGGGAGGTGCTACCGCGAAGGGGAATCTCCGGATCCGTGGGATCAACGGGAAGGACGAGATCCTCATGCCCTCTGTGGGCGAAAGCATCCAGGTGCGGGCCCGCGCCTTCTCTGGCGTCTGCGTGGGATGCGTCGTCCGAACGACTGCGGGGGTCACGCTGGCACAGTGGTACGTCGACGGCACAGCCCACGGCAGCCCGATCGTGCTGTCGGCTCCGCCAGCCGTGCCGGCGGACACCAAGTCCTTGAAGATCGGTACAAGCGAGGTCCCCGGCCTGTCCTCCGTCTGGGACATCGACGAGTTCCGCCTCGCCGGCTACGCCGCGCCGGCTACCCTGATCCGGGAGTGGTGTAAGCGGCCGACCGCGGAGTTCGGCTCTTTCGGAACACAGTGCGGAATCCGCCTGGGGTCGACCGGGGGCGTGCCCTTCGTCGGCAACACCCGCTACGCCCACACGATCGAAGCCACGCCTGCCGTAAACACGAACTGCCTCTTCGTCGTCGGCATCTCCCGGAAGTCGACGGCCTTCGACATGGGGATCGCCTTCCCCGCGCTCGCGGGCTGCACCTGGTTCGCGCCGTTCGACCTGAGCCTCGTGATCGCAACTGGGCCCGACGGCGCGGCGACCATTCCCGGGGCCGTCCCTAAAAGCGCGACGATCGCCGGCTTGCAGGTCATCACGCAGGTGCTGGGCTTCCAAGGCGCGGGCAACGTCAAGCCCCTGCAATCGAACGCAGTGTCCCACGCGATCGAGATGCGTTGACCGGATCATCCGATCCGCCCGGCGAGTTCCTTCGACGCCTGCACAGAGGCGACACCCGGACACGGCTCAGCTAGGAAGAACTCTCCGTGGCAGTGGTTTCTGACCTGCCTTGAAGGTCACCGAGCAGGTACCGCGCGACGACCTCCTGCACGGAATGGGACCTTGTCTTGTCCAAGATGTGCTGTACGTGGTTGCGCACCGTGGCGTGGCTCACGTGGCACCGGGCAGCGATGGTCGGCAGATCCTGGTCCTTGGCGAGGTTTTCGAGGATCTCACGCTCCCGAGGCGTGAGCTTGTGCCAGTCGCCCGAGCGAGCCTTCGTGCCCGAGGACCGAGAGGCGACCCGCCGGAGGTAGCCTTCCAGGTGGTGCTCCCGGTTGCTGTCGAGAGCGCAGTGAATCAGCCAGACCCCGTCGCGGCCAGGCGCTCGAAGCGGAATCCACAACACCCGAACCCAGGTGGCACGCTCGTCGGAAGGTCGTACCCGTACTTGGATCGGCTGTAGCTCGCGCTCTTGACGGACATTGCACAACGCGAGGCAGCACTCTCCACAAAACGGCCGACCTGCTTCATCGACGCCTTGAACGACACCATAGCACCTGCTGCCGAGGCACTCGTGCGCCGGCCTGCCAAACAGGCGCGAGGCCTGCGCATTCATGTAGCAGATACGACGGTCAGGGTCGCTGATCCAAACCGGTGTGGCCAGCACCCGGACCCATGCCGGTATCTCCGGCATGTCCGTCGTATCCGGGCGTTGGTCCGTGGTCTTGCGACCTACCATGATGCATGCTCACCCGCCGGGACCTGGACTTCGGCGCTTGAAGGCACCGCATTCTACACGACGTGCAGTTCAATCCGCCATGTGGCTTTGGCCGCATCGAATGATGCACGAGCATCATGGATAGGCTTCACCCCGGTACTAGAATCGCGGTTGTTGCGGATCAGGCACTTGGTCGTCAGGAGCCTTCGGAGACACGCGATCCCGCAAGGGAACGCACGCTCGACCCCCGGGGGCGTCGTGAGGTGTCCAAAGACGGGCTTTCCGCATCGACCGTTTCAGGCGCTAGGCCGCGGACACGCTGCAGCTCGAGCGCGACGCAGACCAGCCAGGATGTACACGGAGGTTAGCACATGCAAGACGTGACCCAAGCACTCAACGAGGTCAAGGACCTTTTCCACAAGGTCATGGGCCGCCCGGCTCCGGAGATCGGACCATACGCCTACGCACCTTTCCCCCCTGGCGTTGATCCAATGGTACACACTTTTCAAGAGGTCGACTATCTGAAGCGGATCTCCGAGGGCTTGCTGTCGACTCCCCCCACGTGGCTTCCCCGGGCGGACTGCTTCGTAACGGAGGACGCTTTCGTCGTTCGGATGGAGGTGCCAGGTGTCGCCCGTGACGACCTCAAGGTGTTCTTCTCGATGGGCGAGTGCGTCGTCCGGGGCGAACGGAAGCAGTTCGAGGGTCCGCACGAAACCCGGCCGCTGGCCATCGAACGGCCGTGGGGCCCGTTCGAACGCCGCTTCGCGCTGCCGGCGGGGAGCCACCCTGAGCAGATCAGCGCACGCTACTCGGACGGCGTCCTCGAGCTGCACGTGAAGCTCGACCAGGCTCGTGCGCGCAAGGAGATGAAGATCGATATCGGCTAGCGGCGACCGGATGCAAGGTCACTGCGGACAAATGCCACCCGGCAACCAGGAGGAATCCACAACATGATCAGCAAGTCAGCCGAAAAGACCCGGCCCCAAGAAGAACCCCGGCTCCGAGAGGCGCCAGGCTCACACCGCTCCCTGGAGGAGATGCAGATCACCTTCCAGTGCCATACGCTGTGCCAGATACTGTGGCGCCATATTGCCGCCACTCGACCGTGGCTGTTGCAGATGCCACCGGTGCCACGCCCGCCCACGCAGCCGGCCGCTGGTTATGGCACGACGCCGTGGACCGGGCTGCGGCCCGGAGCCAGCTAGCGACTGACGCGACGGTGGTCTCGAGTGGCACAGGCCCGTCCGCCGTTGGCGTCCATCACTCTTCCCCGTGTTGAGTGTTCTTGTTCCGAGAGTCCCTGAGCTCGATTCACTCCGTGCCTCGGCCAGGAACCGAGGCAAGCAAACAAACTACTTCCAAGCCCTCAGGAGAAATCCATGTTGCTGAATGACCCCGTGCTGTACGGCGCAACGTTGCCCTACAGCGACATCCCGATCCCGTCACATTGGGCCACGCCTTTCTCGAACCCGTGGCAACAGCCGAAGCAGTGGCAGGTGAGCCCGTGGCAGATGACCCCGTGGCAGAACTCATGGCAGATGACCCCCTGGCAGAACTCATGGCAGATGACCCCCTGGCAGATGAGCCAGTGGTCGGTGAACCCCTGGCAGGTGAACCCTTGGGCAACCACGTCGTGGCAGGACGTCAACAACTACCTGCCTCCGGACTTCGGCCTTTCGCCGTACCAGCAGTACCAGTCCTGGCAGCCGTTCCCGACGCTGCAGCACGTCCCTCCGATCACTCCTTGGCTGCAGCGGCCGATCCCCTTTGCGCAGCCCTACAACCTGAACAGGCCCTGCAACTGGCAGAGGCCACCCATCTTCTAGTTCACCGTTCCTGATTCACCAGGCGTCAGGTGCGAGGCTCCATCACCGGGGCCGCCGCCCAGGTCAGCTTGGCCAGCCAGCTTGCCGGACCATTCCCTGAGCCGGGCTGACGAGCCCTGAGCCGGGCGGCGCGGAGAGGCAGCCTCGCGCCTCCGCCACCTGCGGGCAAAGATGTTCTCGGACGCGATCAAGGCGACTCTCGAGAAGGAGGTCGTGGGCCAGACCCTGGCGGTCAACACCGTCGTGCGCGGGTTGACCCGCCTCGTGAGCGGTTTCACGCCGCGAGAGCACTCGATGAGCGCCCACATGTTCATCGGCCCCCCCAGCACCGGAAAGTCCCATCTGGTCCGGAGCTTGGCGCGGCTACTGCACGGCGACGAGCGACGCCTCGTCATCGTGGACTGTGGTCAGCTGCCGGGAACCGATCCGCAGCTGACCTTTGCCGCGC
>QJVU01000597.1 GCA_003235605.1 Planctomycetota bacterium
CGCGGTAGCGGCCAGCTGTCTCATAAACCAGTAGGGTACGCTCCGAGTTGGCTCCGTTGACCAGCAGGGTCGCGTTGTGCGGACTCGCCAGCGTGTGGAACCCGGCTTCCGGAATCTGCAGCATCCCTCCGTTGGTGACGTGAGGTCTGGCTTGCGCGTGGTCACGAACCGCGACGCAGCCGCGGCGGAAGCGCAACATGCGGCGGATTGACTGACCCGGTTCGGGTAGGACTAAGCCGTTGACATCACGGGGCTACCTACCATGCGACTCGGGTAGCAGCACAACGACGTAGGACGTTCCAGGGCGTTGTGGCGTAGGGTGGTTGAGTCTTCCATGAAATGGGAGTGCTCGTCCAAGGAACCAGTTGCTTTCCTCCAACCTCGCACCGATGCAAGTCCAATGATCTCGACAAGAACACTAGCTCTCCTTCTGAGTGCACTCCCCGCTGGCCTGATCCTGGCAAGCGGAGCACACTCCCGCGGCTCCGGGATGATGCCCGCGCCCACGGGCAGCAGCGCGTATGCCCGAGGCGGCAACTCGTGTGGCGGTTGTCACACGAGCACCCCCGGTGGACCCATCGTGACCGTGACCCCCGATGCCAGGGTGCTCTCGCTCGGCCAGCAGATCTCCATCACCGTGTCGTCTGCCGGGACACCGAGCGGCACCAATGGCGGCTTCGTGGGTCAGGTGACTGATGGCACGCTGAGCGCCGGTGTCGGTTCGAAGGTGGACTCGGCCGGCGTGGGGATCACGCACTCGAGCGCGACGATGGCGAAGCGAAACTGGAACTTTGGCTACAAGGCCTCCCCGACAACCACGGGGCCGGTCGAGTTCTATGCGGTTGCACTCAACGGCAATGGCAACGGCGGCACCAGTGGTGATCAATGGGCCTGGCACGGCTCAGCCTCGAACAACGGCTTCAGCACACCGGTGCGGATGTACGTCAACACCGCGGGGGTCCAGGTCATCGGCAATGGCTGCGCCGACGGGAATGGCAACATGGGCGTCTACGGTGCACCACAGCCGCCGACCGTGGGCAACAGCAGCTTCAAGCTGGAGGCCGTCGGGCTCCCGCCCGCGGCGAAGTTGATGTTCGTCCTGGGGATGAACAAGAACCACGTGAGCCTCGATCTGGGCATGATGGGTGCTCCTGGCTGCTTTCTGCACTCGGACATCCTGTTGCAGTTCTTTGCACAGTCCACGGGCAGCAACACGGCCAAGGATCGGCAGTTGGCCAGCGGCACGTTCACGCTGCCTGCGGCCATCCCCAACGATGTCAACCTGAAGGGCACCTACTTCCGGACCACGGTCGGTGTCGTGGATCAGGACTCCAAGCGGGCCTTCCCCGTGATCTTCACCAACGGGCTGGCCATGACGGTGAACTAGGTCGCATATGCTGCGGACCCCAGGGAGAGCGCCAGTGCCCTGCCGCCGCTAGCGCGCCGTCACCGACATCAGCTCCTCGCCGTGGAACTCGTCTGCGGCGCTGAACAGGAGCCTGCCGCCGAACCGGATGACGTCTTCCATTTCGTCCAATCCGTTTGCCGGTCCGGGGGCACTGTCGCCGACGAGCCTGGTGCCGGCCGCCGAACCGTCGGTGCGCCACAGCTCGAGACCCTGGGCCGCGGTCAGCGCTGGAAAGTAGGCAACGCCACCGGATACACGGAAACCCTGGTTGTCGAAGCTGTAGACGTAGCAGCCGGGATAGGTGTCGGCGATCCGGAAGGTGCCAGCCGCGGTGCCGTCGCTGCGCCAGGGATTCATGCCGGTGACCTCGTCCCGAGCCCAGAACAGCAGCACGCGGTTGTCGAGCGCTGTCAGGCCCGTTGGCGAGGTGTTGCCGCCAGAGAAGGTGTCCTTCAGCACGACAGTGCCTGCCTCGGTGCCGTCGCTCTTCCACAGCGCGTAACCGCTGCCCTCGGTCCTGGCCACGAAGAACAGCGTGTCGCCGACAACCTGGAGGTGCTGCGGGTCGGAGTTCTCGGATCCGGGCCAGACATCCCTTACCAGCTTCGTCCCCGCGGTGGTGCCATCTGACGTCCACAGCTCGTTGCCGGTGTCCGAGGCAAAGGCACTGAAGAACAGCCGGTTGCCCATGGCCGTCAACCACGCCGGCCCCTTGGCGGTGCCCAGATCCAGCACCGTCGTGCCGGTACTGGTGCCGTTGCTTTTCCAGATCTGGGTGTTGGTCTTCGGCGTGTACGCCAGGAAGTAGAGCGTGTCGCCCACTGGGGTCAGGTAGCCGGGGGAGGAGCTGGGCGACCCGGGGTTCAGGTCCGCCACCATGACCGTGCCCTGTGCCGTGCCATCGCTCTTGCAGAGCTCGTACCCGACGTCGGCCAGGCGGGCCACGAAGTACAACGTGTTCCCCATCGCCGTGAGGTTGTACGGCGACGAGCTGTAGGCCCGGCCGTTGCCGTCGTTGCCGGGATAAAGGTCGGTGACCAGCGTCGTGCCAGCCACCGTGCCATCGGTCTTCCAGAGTTCGCGTCCACTGGCCTCCGTGGTGGCCGCGAAGAACAGCGTGTCGCCTGCGACCCGGAACTCGGCCGGATACGAGCTGTTCGGGCCGGTCTGGATGTCCAGGAACATCGCCGTGCCGTCACCGGTGCCATCGGTTCGCCAAAGCTCCCGGCCGTACCCGTTCGCGTTAGTGCCGCTGTCGGCTGCGAAATAGACCCGGCCCTTGAACTCGATCATCTGGCGGGGGCTGGAGGAGCCACCGGTCTCCCGGTTGAGGTTCTGCAAGAGCCGGGTTCCGGCGCTGGTACCGTCGGTGCGCCACGGCTCGATGCCGGTGGCGCCGTCGCTCGCCTGGAACCAGACCTCATTGCCTGCGACCGCAAGCTGGGACGGGGAGGAATGGTTTGGCTGACCATTCGAGTCCTTGCCTTCGTGGATGTCCCGCAGCATCGCCGTGCCGCTCGCGGTTCCGTCGGTGAACCAGGGCTCCCGGCCGTTCTGACCGTCGTCCGCCACGAACACGACGCCGCCGCCGGGATGGATGGTGAGGTAGAGCGGAGTGCTGTCACCGCCGCCGGGGTTGATGTCCTTGAGCAACCTGGCTCCGCTGCCATCGAGGATCCACAGCTCGTTGCCGTGGCTGGCGTCACGGGCGCTGAAGAACAGCGAGCCGCCCACGGCCGCGAAGTTGCCCGCGAAGGAACTGAGGCCGCCGGCATAGATGTCCTTCACCAGGGCGGTGCCTGTGCTCGAACCATCGGTCTTCCAGAGCTCCCGCCCCGACTTGCCGTCATCGGCGTTGAAGAACAGCGTGGACCCCACCGCCGTGAGCTGCTGGGGTATCGAGGAGCTCGACCCGCTCCGGATGTCGGCGACCCGCGTCGTGCCCGCGCTCGTGCCGTCGCTCTTCCAGAGCTCGTTTCCGGCGGTGGTGTCGACGGCTCGAAAGAAGATCTGGTTGCCCAGGACGGTCAGCAATGCCGGCGAAGCGCTCCCCACACCGCTGTAGATGTCGTGTACCAGCTCCACGCTCTGGCCGTCGGTCCGGAACAGCTCCCGGCCGTACTTGTCGCTGCTGGCCACGAAGAAGACCTGCGATCCCAGGACCACGAACTCCTCGGGGTTGGAGCTGCGGGCGGTCCCGCCGCTGTCCAGGCCCGGGTTCAGGTCCGCCACCATCACCGTGCCGGCGTCGGTACCGTCACTCTTGAAGAGCTCCCGCCCCCCGTCCGCGGTCGTTGCCGAGAACATCAGCAGGCTTCCCAATGGGGTGAGGTTGGAAGGGTTGGATCCTGGACATCCCGGCCAGATGTCCTTCACCCACGCGGTGCCGCCCGCCGAGCCGTCGGAGCTCCAGAGCTCCCGGCCGCCGTCCGCACCGATGGCGCTGAAGAACAGGCGGTTGTTCAGGACCACGAGGCCTTGGGGATCGGATCCGGGGCTGCCGGGAAGGATGTCCTTCACCAGCGTCGTGCTCTCGGGTGAGCCCTGAGTCTTCCACAGCTCGGTGCCGTGCTCCCGGCTCTGGGCGGTGAAGAAGATCCAACCGCCCAACTCCACGAACTGGCGGGGATACGAGCTGAAGATCGTCGGGCTGCCGCTGAAGTTGATGTCCTTGACCAGTGCCGAGAGCTCAGGTGCCGGCGCACCGCCGCCGCCACCCCCGCCGCCGCAGGCGCACAGGGCCAGGGGGAGGATCAAGGAGACGCAGGAACGCCGCACGTGGGAGTGGCGCCGATTCGTGGCTTGGTGAGTCATGGATGAGAACGTGGAGGAGTTGCTCCGGAACCCCTCAGCGCAAGCCGGCCACGGGCTGAGAAGCGGAAAGTGGAAAAGCCGATCTGCCGCTCTAAGCCACTGTCTTGCAATGTGTTGCAGGTCCGGACTCGGGTCCCTGGCGGCGCCGGGTCTGCGAGCGGACCCGCACCGGGACTCGAGTTGTGAGCCATGGCAACCAGACCTAGCATGCCGGCATGGTCCGGATCAAAGCCCGCTCTCCCGTCTCGGCCCCGGCCTTCACAAGTCGATCTGCGCTGATCACCTTCTCGAGCTTTCTCGTAGCGGTCCTGCCGGCCCAGGTGCTGTTGCACGCCGATGGCCGCCGCCAACCGGTTGTGAATCCACGCTGTGACTCCAAGGGCAGGTGGACTGCGGAGATCGAGGGACGCCGTACCGTCGTCAGCCCTGGCGAGGTGGCAGCAATCATCGACAAGGACGGGAAAGAGACGGTGATCATACCCAGCCTCGGGACAACGCCACTCACAGCGGAAGCCAAGGCGATGCTGGCGATCCTGCACGAACCCAGGAACCCATCCTGGCGAGAGGCCCTGTCCACCTTGGCAAGACAGCCGTCCCGCGCGGTTGTCGACGACCTCGTTGCGCTTGCCAACGACAAGAAGAAGGTCCTGCGCAGCCGGGCTGTCGAGGCCCTCATCCTCCTGCGCACCAGGGAGAGTGTGCTTGCGGCGGCTGGGGCGATCCTGGCAGAGAAGAACCAGAGCACCCGCGAGCAGGCTGCTTCGTTGCTATTCTCGGTACAGGAGATCTTCAAGCGCAGTGATCGCGGTGAAATCGTCAAGAAGGGGGTCGCCGACAAGGACCGGAAAGTGCGCCTCGTGTTCGCGATGCTTGCTCCCGCGGACATGCAGGGGGCCAACGCCATCCTCGCCAAGGAAGGTCTGAAGGATCGCGATCACCACGTGCGCGAGTCGGCGGCGGTGGAACTGGCCAGGCGAGGAGACCGGGCTGGCGAGAGCGAGATGGTCCGCATGCTGGCTCGCAAGAAGCTCCCCGGCTTTGGCAAGGACGAGGAACTGATGATCAAGTGCCTGATCCGTGAGCAGGTGGAGCTCTGCGAGCTTCTCGGCAAGTTCGGCACCGGGGCGGCGAACGCCGCGCTGGAGAAGGCAACCTCGTCGCCACACCTCCCCGTGCGGGAAGCCGCCAACGCGGCGCTGAAGCAGAGAACACCCTGACCGGATCTTGGCGACAGAAGAAGTGTCCGGCTCGGGAATTCCTCCCCGGACCGGCCATGAGTTGCCGCAGGACCAAGACGCCGCGGGTGTTCGCACCGGCGGAGCGCGTCTATGATCCGGTCGCCGGCTGGGCGGCAGCATCACGCACCGCACGCTGCCAGCGCTTCCTCGCCATGCACCGAATACTGCCCCACATAGTCGTCGTCTTGGTCATGGATCTGACCGTCGCTCTGACGCCATGCGCCGCCCTCACGGCGCAGACGCAGGTCACGATCTCCCCCAGCAAGGACAACACCCTCTACGAGAGTTCCACCGGCGCGCTGAGCAACGGTGCTGGCTCACGCTGCTTTGCGGGGCGGATTGCCACGTTCGGATGGAGACGACGGGCGCTGGTCGCGTTCGACGTGGCCAAGCAGATCCCCGCCGGATCGAAGATCACCAAGGCGGACCTGGCATTGACCGTGGTCATGTCGCCCTCGTCGCCGGCGCCGTCGCCCGTCACCATCACCCTGCACAGGCTCACCGCCAACTGGGGCGAAGGCTCCTCCACCGCGTCAGGGGCGCAAGGCACTGGCGCCAGCTCGCAAACCAACGACGCCACGTGGATCCACAGGTTCTACAGCAGTCAGAAGTGGAGCAACGCAGGGGGCGACGGCAATGCCACCCCCAGCGGCAGCACGGCGGTGGGTACCAGTGGCACGGTGACGTGGGCCTCGACGCCGCAAATGGTGGCGGACGTGCAGTCCTGGCTGGACAAGCCGGCGACGAACTTCGGGTGGCTGCTCCTGGGGGATGAGAGCACGACCAAGACGGCCAGGGCATTCGCCACCAAGGAAGACACGACTGCGTCCAACAGGCCGCGGCTGATCGTCACCTACACGCCTCCCAAGGCGCAGGTTGGCTCCGTCGGGTCGGGCTGTCGAGGCAGCGCAACCTCGCCGCTCGTGCTGGCCGCGAGCGGCGTGCCGACGGTGCCCAACGCTGCGTTTGGCCTCGGTCTGAGCGGCGGGCCGTCGGGGAACGGCCTGTTCGGCCTCGGGTTCAGCCTGCTGCCGAACCCCCTGCCGCTGGGCGCTGGTTGCAACCTGTACGTGAGCACGCTGCCGATCTTCCTGGTGTTCAACGGCAATGCCAACCGCGCCATCCCTCTGCCCATCCCGAACCAGCAATCGCTCATCGGGCTCACGCTGCACTGGCAGGGCGGGTTGGCCGATCCAAAGACCGGCTTCCTGGTCACGTCCAACGCGCTGACCACCCGGCTCGGTGTATAGCCACGCGCTCGCACGAAGGCGTGACTCGGAGCCTGCGCGTCACATGGCCCCCTGCCCGCGACCTCCACGCCAGCCGCGACGTCCGCCACTGCGCCCCCCGGATTCCAGGCATCGCTGCAAGGCCGGCAGGTGCCGGTCCCTCGAGGCGTTGCGTAGCCGGATGAACGTGTCGCGGACGACGGGCTCCTTGATTCCTTCCAAGAGGCGATCGTACATCGCGACGTTCGCCTTCTCGGCCTCGCAAGCAGCCTTGCACGCGGCGTCGATTGAAGCGGGCGCTTCGATTCTCTCCGTCCATCGATCGTTGGGCGGCTCCACACCACCGGCATCGAACAGGGCCAGCAGCTCGGCTGCGTGGCGCCCCTCCGCCTCGACGAGGTTGACGAACGGACGCAGCTGTCCGAACGTCGAGAGGATCCTCCGGTATGTCGCACGGGCCTTGTACTCGTCGTCGAGTGCCTCGCGGAGCGCCGCCAGCGTCTGCTCATCGAGCGTGAGCGGCTGCGCGCTCCGCATGATGCAGCGCACCGTGGGGAGCTCCATCCGATCGGCATCCAGGTCGTAGGTCCACGGGAGGCCCGCGTTCCTCCAGCC
>QJVU01000320.1 GCA_003235605.1 Planctomycetota bacterium
GTGCTGTCGCCCGTCACGTCATTCGGGCCACGTGCCCCTCCCTTCGGCCGAGTGCACCCGTGCGCCGTCCGTGAGGAAGCCTCAACCCGCGCAAGAAGGGGATACGACGACATGGACACACCGGCACCAGGACGTTGCAGTGGAGGTTTCCCAACCAGGGAGTTTGGGATTATCCCGAGATAACCGGGTGGGGTCGTCGAGGCAAATCGCTGGCCGGAGGACCGACGGGGCGGCGGCTCAGGGCACCGCCGCCCCCGCCGTCAGGACCCGATCTCCACGATCACGGTGTTCGACACCATGCCCAGCCTGGAGCGGGCCGCGGGGTCGATGACGAGGAAGGCGTTGTGGAGCTTGACCCCGGCCAGGGCCGGGATGTTCGGGATGGTCAGGATCGCTCTCCCCTGACCGTTGGTGTCCAGGAAGCCGACGTAGTTCTGGAAGATCCCGGGTGCTGTGGACCAGATAGACGCGGCCAGGATTGGATCCCAGCCCATGCGCAGGAACCGATGGTCGATCGGCAGCAGGCCGGGGGTCGCTGACGTCGCCATGAGGTAGCCGAGTCGCGGGTGGTTGGCGGCCCGCAGGGAGAAGTGGACCGACGTTTGCGGTCCGGTCCGGTGGGGGGCGCCGGATCCTTCCACGAGGAGGACGGATCCATGCCTCTCGAGCGGTTCGCCGGGGGTGAGCACCTTGCCTTTCAGGCCCGGGTAGTCGGGGGCGTATCGAGGTGCGCGGAATACGGCGTTGCCTCCGTTCGGGTCGCCCTGCTGGGAGATTCCCTTGGTCGTATCCGGGTTCACGTACTCCCAGACCACCTTGCCGGCAGCAGTCACCTCGAAGACCCACCCCTCCGTACCGCTGCAGATGAGAGTGTTGCCGTTTGGAAGACGCTGGGCGCCCGACACGAACTGCGCGTAGAAGTCGCCCGGGGTGGGGGCGGAGTACGTCCACTTGGCATCGTCGGGTCCCCAAACACCGTTGCTGAGGACGTAGGTGCCGTCGGTATCCAACGGCGGCACGATCTCCTCGACGGAGGAGTACTTGCGACCGATACCGTTGTTGAAGATGAGGATGTTCCCAGCGCCAGGCAGGCCCTTGGGAATCCAGTGGGCATCGTGCTGGTAGAAGAGGACCTGCTCTTCCGGAGTGCCGGCACGGTAGGCTGCCCGGTTGCCCCAACGGTACAGGAGATCACCACCACGGCTACGCTTGCCTCCGCTGCTGTCGGCGGCTTCCTTTGTCGTCGTGCTGTGATCGATTACCCAGATCTCCGAGAAGGAGCGGCTGCTCAGGACGATCTGGTCGAGTTCCTGGTTGTACCCGATGGCGTTGGCGTGCAACCAGTCCGGCCTGCCATCGGTGAGGGTGTAGTTCAAGTTGATCCGTTCCGGATAGTTGGCGGGATCTCCGTAGTTGGGTCGGCTGGAGTCGAAGTCCTGGACCAGGTGGTCCCACACGTGCCACTCCCAGACGACCTTGCCGCCGTCCTTGCCCACGGGTTGGACCTCTATGATCTTCTCGGGCCAGAGGCCTTCCTCTGTCAGCAGGTCGGGGTTGCGACCGGCGGCAAGGGCCTCTGCCTGGGTCTTCCGCTCCCAGGAGATCATCAGAATGTTGCCGTTGGGCAACCGCTCGATGTCGTGGTGGAGGCAGTAGTTCGGTGAGGAGTGTTGGTACTGCCACACGAGGTTCCCCTGCCAGTCGAACTCCTCGACGATGCCGCCGTTGCCGCCGATCGTGAACGAGGTGTTGCCGACGCTGCCGGCGCGGAGCAGGTTGCCGTTGGGCAGCAGGTAGACGGACATCCCTGCCGGGTAGGCGCTGGTCCAGGTGTTGACCACCCGACCGCGAGGATCCACGAGGTAGGTCTTGTTGGATAGCAGCGGGCTGAACAGGGTGTAGCCGTCGACGGAACCGACCTCCCGGCGCAACAGGCCGACAGTGCGGCGGGCGGTGGGTCCTGAGTACTCGATGACGAAACCGCGGAACTTGGTTTCCGCCAGGGCGCTGGCCCAGGTGCCGGCGGAAGTGGATGCGCTGCCACCGTAGTGGATACGGTTGGCATCGAGACTACCCGGCTGGCCCGATGCCCAGGACTGGAAGGTGAAGGACTCCAGCTCACCCCAGCCCCAGGAATTGTTGGTTGCAGGCGAACGCACGCCGCCGATCCAGGGACCGTTCTGTGTGGACCAGAGCGATGAGTCCTGGATCAGGCCAACGACCGCAGCGTTCTCCTGTGTAGAGGTGATGGTGGCGAGATAGCCGCCTGCGGCAGCGGCGGCCTGGCTGGCGTCGCGCCAGGTGATGCCGCTGGGCACCGCCACGGCCTGGTACCAGTGAGTGGTGCCGTCAGGGTGAGGGAGCGAACCGCTCCAGGAACCGGCCTGGGCCAGGACCGTGGGTCCAAAAACCGCCATGCAGAGCAGCACCGAGGTGCGAGGATGGGACGTGATCACTGTGTTGGCTCCGTGCGTTGGAGAACAGGCCAATCGCAGGGCAGTCTCGGGTTGGCGCGGGGCCGGCGGTGCAGCGCGTCCTAGAGGCGGTTGGTCGAATCGGCCGGGGATTCTCCGGAGGGTGGCCATGTCTGGCAAGGGGGTCAAAGGGCGATTTCGACACGCCGCGTCGCCGCCGGCGACCGATGCCTGACCGCGAGGGACCCCTCGGGGACCGCCTGCCCTGGCCTCCCGAGCGCGCCCGCGACCGCCACCCGACGATGCCCGCGACCGCCACCCGACGATGCCCGCGACCGATGCCAGAACGCGCGGGGCCCTCGGCGAGGCCCCGCTCGGCCTGCGGCGGTCAAGCCCCCTAGCGCATGTCGCCCTTCCGCCTGCGCTGCTCGATCTTGCGGCGCAGGCCCTGCAGGCTCGCCAGATGGTCCTCTCGGAGCTTGTCGTTGATGTAGCCGGCGAAAGGTCGTTCCTCGAGGGTGGCCAGCGCCGCTCTCACGACGTCCTCGGCAGCGCGGACACGACCCACCTCGAGCAGGGCGGCGGCGGCCAGGGGATATGCGGGGAGTTGCAGCGGCGATACCGGCTGCAACGCCCGCAGCGATTCGAACAGCAGATGCGCGGCGGTCCTGGCATCCCCCGCACGGTGCGCCAGCAGCCCCTTCATCATCACCACGACCGCAGCGTTGGCGCCGATGGCCCGTTCCGCTGCTTCCTCACAGCGCCGCGCCAGGTCGTCGTTCTCCGGAAACAGGCGCCAGAGGCACCAGAACCTGAGCGTCCACGCAGGAACACACTGGGCGTCGTACTCGATGGCCCGTTCCGCGTGGCGCCGGGCTTCCTGGATCCTGCCCTGAAACCAGCAGAGCCTGCCCAGGTCGAGGTGGATCGTCGGTCCGTCCCGGCTGCGCACGAACGCGGGTGCCTGGAGAGCCTTCAGGAACCACTCTTCGGCCTCGGCCAGCTGTCCCAGGTCCCGGTGGTACAGGGCCAGCTGGTGGGGTGCCAGGGAGCTCTGGGGGCAGTGCTCCAGGACACGATCGATATGCCACCGGAAGCGCCGATGGAGCTCCGCGGTATCCTCTCCATCCCCGGGGGGTGACTGTGCCCGCAGCATGATCTTCTCCCGGAGCAGGCCGGCGGCGTTCAGGTTCATGCCGGACGCACGTGGACTGCGCAGGGCCTCGGCGTGGAAGAGGGTCTCGTTGTTGCGCCATTCCAGGCAGCGGATCACCACCATGACGGCGTTCGCAACCATCAGGATGGCCAGTCCAGCCAGGAACCCGCCGCGAATCCTGCCCTGCAGTCGGTCGGCAAGGAAGGCAACGAGCAGACAGGGTCCCAGGATGGGCGTGTAGTAGAGACGCTCACCGAAGATCGTCTCGATGGGGAAGGGGATGTTGCTGATCAGGAAGCTGAACCCGAACCAGGCTGCAGCGGCCAGGAGCACAAGGCCATTCCGCCTCCCGAACCACAGCGCCGTGACCAGCAATGCCGGAAGCAGGAACAACGCGACCAGCGCACGCGGAGCGGTGAACCCGGCGACCTGGGGCAGCATGGCGCCCCCGTGGTCGGCAGCCAGAGGCCAGGGCCACACGACCTTGAGGAGCGCCAGACAGTAGACCCAGGCCGCCGAGGGGAGGCGCTCCAGGAGGCTCAGGTGGTAGAGGCTGTTGGCCTCCCAGGCAACGTCGAAACCACCGGACTGGGCAGTGGCCACGACCGGCGCGCGCAGGAACAGGAACAACAACGCCGGCACCAGCAGGCCGAGAGAGCCAAGTGCCAGGGACCGTGACGGCCGGCCCCAGCCACGGGACACCCAAGCACACAGTGGTGCGAACGCCAACCAGACAAGAGCGCTCTCCTTGCTGCAGTAGGCGAGAAACGCGCTGAGTCCAGCAAGCAAGTACAGCCAGGGGCGTGCCTTCGTGGAGGCCGGGAGTCCCAACAGGGCCAGGGTTGCCAGGGCACCAAAGACGAAGCCGAGCAGCTCCGCGCGCCCGACGATGGATACGACCGGATCGCTGTGCAGAGCATGCAAGCCGAAGACCCCGGCTGCACAGACAGCACCCAGCGCACTCCCACCGAGAACGCGCACCAGAAGGTAGCACAGCGAAGTTGCCAGGACGTGCAACAGGACATTGATCAGGTGGTGGGGCCACGGCGGATCGGAGTAGACCCGGTTCCCCTCGCGGTAGTTGTGTGTCTCATGAGTCACCACGGTGTCCTTCGGCAGCTCGCTGCGGAACACGTGGTGCGTCAGCGCAAGGCTCATTACCGTGGCGGGCCGGAAGCCGCGGCTCTGGTGGATGCCCTTGCCATAGTGTGCCTGGAAGTAGACGAGCGGCGAGTGGAGCTCCCTCACCATGACATTGTCGTTGCCGCGGCTTTGCACCTTGACGTAGGCAGCATCGTCGTAGGTGAAGCCGTTGCGGACCGACGGGATGTAGACAAGGAGGGTGGCGACGAGCACGGCAACGAGCCCGACGGCGACGGTCCGACCGGGCTCGCGCTTCGCCAACATCACGCAGTCGACAGTACCGCACGGCGCCTGGCTGCGCCATGACATCTGCAGTGTAGGATGAGCTCTCCTGGAGCGCCCGGAAGCTGTGCAAGGTTTGCCCAACCACCTCCTAGTCGTCCTGCTTCACGTCCTCTATGCGGGGTTCGGCGCTCTGGTCGTGCGACGCCTGTTGCCGGGGGAGAGGGTCTGGACGCTCCGATCGCCCAACTGGATCGCTGCCTATTGCGTGGGGATCGCGTTGAACTGCATGTTGGCCTTCGTCTTTCAGCAGTACGGCGCGCTCGGCGGCGTGCGGGTGACACTCGGTTCTTTGCTCGCGTACGCCGGTGCCGCCGTGGCGCTGGCCATGGTCGTGCATTGGCGCTGGCCCCCGAGCGCCGAGCACCCTGCTCCCGCAGTGACGACGCCGACCGAACCAGCACGCTTCTGTCTCGTCCATGTCATCCTGCTCGGCCTGATCGTGCTCGTCTGGGGCTTGCGACACGCCTGGGACGATGCCCTGTGGGATTGGGACACGCTGATGTACCACCTGCCCTTTGGCGACCTGATCCACAACGGGGAGTTCCCATCGAAGATCGGACGGAGCTACGTCCTTCAGACCGAGGCCGCATATCCTCCATGGCTCTACTTCGTCTACGGGCTCAACCTCCTCGTCGAAGAGCCGGGGGTGCGTTTCCTGATGCCACGGCTCACCATTGCCGCAGTCAACGCGGCTTCCCTCATGGTGACCTACCACCTGGCTCGGCGCTGCTTTGGCATCGACTCGCGCGCCGCGCTGCTCGCGGTTCTGGTCGCCGCGCTGACCCTCAACTCCACGCCGAACCTCCAGTGCGGGACCACGCTGTACCTGCTGCTCGCGATCTACTATTCCCTTGGCGCGTTTCGGGTCGGCATGGGACCAGACTCGGTACTGCTGGCGGTGGCGCTGTGGGGCGGATGCTACTGGAACAGTTATCTCGCGTTGCCCTTGATCGGCCTGTTCTTCCTGGGGCTCTTGTTGGCTTGCTTGTTTCGCCGCAGTCCGTCCGCACGTGGTCCGCGACCAGGGACGATAGTCGGAGCGGGACTCCTGGTCTTGGTGATCGCAGTCCCGCATCTGCTGCGCAATGCCCTGGTAATCGGCAACCCGATATATCCGGCTCTCCTCGGTGTGCTCGGCGGACACGACATCACTGAGTGGTTTCTCGCCAACCAACCGCTTGGCAGCAGCCCGATCGACAAGGACTGGCACCAGTTCTCGCAAAGCCTGTTCGTTGCAAGCCCGTTGGCCCACGTCGTTCTCATGGGCGCAGGAGCTCTGCTCTGCCATGTCGCGCCCTTGCGGACCCGGCTACCTCTCTTCGTGCTGGTGTTCGGGTACTTCCTCGTGTGGTGGCACGCGCTTCATCTAAATCCCTCGACGTTTCCGCGCTACCTCTACCCCATGGTGCCGGTGGCAATCGTGGCCATCGCGATGCACCTCCACGCGGAGTGGCGGAGTGCCGGCTTCCACACCTTCGTCCGCTGCGCGTATCTACCCGGGACGTTCCTGCTGATGCTGCTGGATCGTGACGCGCCGGCGGAACTGACCATCGGAGGGTGCGTGGTGCTCTTCGGTGTGGCGCCGATCGCTGGCAACCTCCTCGCAAGACGGCAGACTGCGAACCACGCCCCGGCCGCCGTGACTCCGGCTCGCGCCTACGTCGCGATCACGGGCCTGCTCTGCGCCATGAGGATCGCGTGGCCCCAGATGGCGGGCATGGCGGCGCCAGCCGTCGCTGCCCCGGCTGTCGCCGGGCCATCGGCGCTCTCCGTTGCAGCTGCCATCGGCATGACCGCAGTGCCGGTGGCCCTGTGGTTCCTCCTCTCGGCTCGCAGCATGCACCGCCGGCGGTGGATCACGGTAGCCACCCCGACCGCGGCGATCGGGGTGCTCCTCGTGTCTTCCGATCGAACGCAGGCGAATGCGCACTTGCTGCCGATCTCGGCTGACATTGCGTGGATGAACTCCCACATCAGGCCAGACGAGGGGGTGCTGGTGCACGACGGACGCATCGCGTCCTTGAAGGCGAAGGTGATTCCGATGGACGGAATACGCGCCGAGTCCTTCCTGCGCGCCCGGACAGTCGAGGAAGCGAAGCGGTGTCTGCGCCAGGCCGGGGTGGACTACTTCTATTACAGCGCCCAGTGCCGGGACCTTCTGATGAAGGCATTTCACCAACCGGTGCAGAAGCTCCTGGTTCCGAAATCCCGCGACCCCAACGACCCACGGAACATCCACGTCAATCTGATCTACCAGAGCAAGTCGGGGTTCG
>QJVU01000404.1 GCA_003235605.1 Planctomycetota bacterium
AGAGGAATGACAACACAGCGAACCCGGAGCGATGGCTCCACCACACAGCGGACGAGGGACGACGACCAGGACCAGGGGATCACGAGGACAGGCCACAGGGGGACCAGCAAGATCCACGTTACAAAGCTCGGCGAGGGCGCTGTCCGCGTCGAGCGGGAGATCGGCGGCCGCCTGCTCACCCTCGAGACCGGCCGGATGGCCAAGCAGGCTGACGGTGCGGTGGTCGCCCGCTATGGGGACACGATGATCTTGGCAACGGCGCAGAGCGCCCAGGCGCGCGACGACCTCGACTTCTTCCCGCTGACCGTCGACTACCGCGAAAAGTACTCGGCGGGCGGGCGCTTTCCGGGCGGCTTCTTCAAGCGCGAAGGCCGACCCACGACCCGGGAGATCCTCACTTGCCGGATCATCGACCGAGCGATCCGGCCGCTGTTCCCCGACGGCTTCCGTGACGAGACCCAGATCTTGTCCCAGGTGCTGAGCAGTGACCTGGAGATCGAGTCCGACATCCTGGCCGCCGTGGGGAGCTTTGCAGCGCTGGCGGTCAGTTCCATCCCCCATGAACGCAACCTCGGCTGTGTGCGCATCGGGCTGGTGGAGGACAGGCTCCTCGTGAACCCCACGTGGTCCGTGATCAAGTCGCCTGAGTGCAGGCTCAACCTCACCGTGGCGGGCCACAAGGACGCCCTGGTGATGGTGGAGGCCGGCGCTGCCGAGATCAGCGAAGAGGTGATGCTGGAGGCCCTGAACCTCGGCCACCAGGTCTGTCGGGAGATCGCCGAGACCGTAGACGAACTGGTCCGGCACGCTGGCAAGACCAAGATGGAGTTTCAGCCGCCGGAGCGGAACGAGGATCTGGACCGGGCCATCGAAAGACAGTTCGGGACCGCCCTCCGGGAGTCGTCGGTCGTGGCCGGCAACAAGCATGACCGCAGCGAGGCCAAGAAGGCCGCGGTCGCCGAGGTGCTGGAGGCCTTTCCCCCCTCGGACCTCGACGAGAAGAGCGCCAAGGACCACGAGAAGTACGTGAAGATGGTCGCCAAGGAGTTGCAGGACAAGGGTGAGCGCGAGTCGATCCTGAGGGGGACCCGTGCTGACGGCCGCGACGCCAAGACCATCCGGCCGATCTCCATAGAGGTTGGTGTGCTCCCGAAGGTGCACGGCTCGGCCCTGTTCACCCGGGGGGAGACCCAGGCCCTGTGCATCTGCACACTCGGCACCAGCGATGATGCCCAAGTGCGCGATGGCATCTATCCCGAGGATCCCCAGGCGTTCATGCTCCACTACGCCTTTCCGCCGTTCAGCGTCGGAGAGGTGCGCCGCTTCCTGGCTCCTGGTCGCCGGGAGGTAGGCCACGGCGCCCTGGCGGAGCGCGCCATCAACACGGTTCTGCCAACGGGCACCGACTTCCCCTACACCATTCGGGTGACGTCCGAGATCCTCGAATCCAACGGCTCCTCTTCGATGGCCTCGGTCTGCGGCGGCACGCTTTCGCTGATGGACGCCGGTGTGCCGATCCGCGAGCCCGTAGCCGGCATCGCCATGGGCCTTGTCATGGAGGGCAAGAAGGTCGCGATCCTCTCCGACATCCTCGGCTCCGAGGACCACTGCGGCGACATGGACTTCAAGGTGGCCGGCACTGGCAAGGGGATCACCGCCCTGCAGATGGACATCAAGTGTGAAGGCCTCACCAGGGAGCTCCTGGAAGCAGCCATGCAGCAGGCCCGCCAGGGCAGGCTGCACATCCTTCGTGAGATGCTCAGGGTGCTGCGCGCACCGCGCACACAACTCAGCCCGAACGCGCCGCGCCTGATCGTCGTGCAGGTCCCCGTGGAGAAGATCGGCGCGGTGATCGGCCCCGGTGGTGCTCATGTCCGCAAGCTGCAGACCGACTACCAGGTACGCGTCGCCATAGAGGACAGTGGCCAGGTGACCATCGCCGGCGTGGATGCCCAGAAGGCCGAAGCCTGTGCCGAGTACATCCGCGCCATGACCGCGGAGGTGGAGATTGGCACCGTCTACAAGGGCCGTGTGACCTCCATCAAGGAGTTCGGAGCTTTCGTGGAGATCCTCCCGGGGCAGGAAGGCCTCTGCCATGTCTCCGAGTTGTCGGATTCCTTCGTCCGCTCGGTCACCGACGTGGTCCGGATCGGAGACGAGATCGAAGTGAAGGTGATCGAGATCGATGACTTCGGCAAGGTTCGCCTGAGCCGACGCGCTCTCCTGGAGGGGGAGGCCGGCGAGGGCGAGTCCGAGGGCGAACGGGAACGGCGGGGCTTCCGCCGCCGGCACCGGGACGCCGATGCGGAGCCCGAGAGCGAGGGAGCCTCAGAGTCCGGCGAAGACGCCCCCTCGGAGGAGGATCGCCGTGGCCGCCGCCGCAGGGAGGATGCGCGGGGCCGCGGGCGGGGGGGCCGCGGGCGTGGTGGCAGGGGACGTCGCCACGGTCGTGAGGGCGGCCGAGACGGCGGCGGCCGAGACAGCGGCGGCCGAGACAGCGGCGGCAGGGGCGAAACGGATCGCTCCGCGCACTCCGACCCGGATTCCTAGGGCCGGGTCGCTTCCATCCCTGGCGGCACCCTGCCCGGACCGCTAGGATTCTCGCCAGATCTGGGAGCGGGTTTCCACAACCAAAGGGCTGGGTGCACCTTGGGTCCGCTGGCGAAATTGGCGAATAAGCTCCTGTGGATGGCGGCCGTGGTCTCCTCAGGGGGCCTGACGGGGCAGAATGACCATCTGGGGCAGCGGCCGCCCGAGGACCGCCATCCGGAACTCAGGGTGCCCTATTGTCCTGGTGGCATCCAGGTGGATGGGGAACTTGCGGAGTGGAAGTCGAAGGGTCACGGCGTCCTGCGGCTGCAGCACTCGTGGCAGGTCTGGGATCAAGAGCGCCGGGGCGCGTGGGGCGGCCCCACCGACCTCTCCGCCGAGTTCTACCTGTGCTACGACAGCGCCCACCTCTACCTGGCGGGCACGGTGCAGGACCAGAGCCTCGTGCCGCCCCAGAGCGGTCAGCGCTGGAACGAGGGGGATGCCATCGAGGTGTTCCTGGACTGTCGGCGACGGGACCAGCACGGCTGGCCCTTGGTGGAACCGGGCCAGCAACCGCGATCCATGGGGCCGGACCAGCCCCAGGTCTTCTTGATGCCCTTGAACCCCGGTCGGCGTTGGGGGGTGGTGGAGAGTCTGACACGTCCCACCGGGGAAGACCTCACTGGGATCCTGGTCGCGTGCAAGAAGACCTCAACTGGCTACGCCTTCGAGGCCCGGCTGCCGTTCCACAACTTCTTCGATCCAGCAGACGGCCCCTCGTTCCAACAGATCGATTTCAACCTGGCGCTCGACGACTTCGACGAGGGCACAGAACGCTACCAATACATGACCTGGACGGGGACCAACCCCACCAGGGACGCAGCCAACCACGGCAAGATCCGCTTTGATGGTCCGCCACCCCTTGCCCGTTCGTCGCTAGGAATGGGCGTCGACAGCAAGGTCGTGCGTGTCGTGCAGCACGCCCCCTACGCGGTGGCCGCAGGTGTCTTGCTCCTGCTCCTGCTCCTGGTGCTGAGGCGGACTTCGGGAGTCAAGCTCAGCCCTCTCCCGAGCCGCCTTCTGCGGGCGGCGGGGGTCTTGCTGCTCATCGGCGGCTCGCTGCTGCCGCAAGTGTCCGGGCTCCGGCGCAAGGACGCCGCAAGGGCACAGCTGGATCGTGCTACCGACATGCTTGCCAGCGAACTGCCGAAGATGGAGCGCGGTACCCTGGGCAGCTATCTGGGAGGTCAACGCGACCGGCCGCTGCTGGACTTGCTCAAGGGTCGGCGCATCGAGCGGCGGCCGTTTTCGTCCCATGTGCTGCTTTCCGAGCTGGCGCCAAGCAGGTTCGGGCCGGGTCCGATGCGCTACCCTCAGGACTTCTTCGACGTCCGGCCGTACTGGATCCCGCTGACCCGGGACCGGCAGCAGTGGTTCACGTTCTCCGAGCCGTTGGGCGGCCGCAAGCTCAACGTCGTGGTGGCCGGCCCGCCCGGCACAGCCGAGAGATTCGAGTTGGAGTTGGCGTTCCGGCTGGAGGACGACGAGAGCGAGGCGACGGTATTCGCAGAGGACTTCGGGTCCGCCATGCCCACCGACGCCTTCGGTCAGCCTGGGCGCCAAATGGCGTACGCGACCGTAGAGCTGCCCGAGCGGGTGCGGTCCCTCGGCATCAACACGGTAGACCAGGATGATCTGGTCCTGGTCGGGCTCACGGTGGTGCCCGGGGAGCCCGGACAGGAGATGCTACCGTTGAACCTGGGCCAACCCTCGATGAGCGGAGTCCCCTCCGAGCTCCGCGACCAGTATCCCGAAGACGCCGGCATCGAGCTGCTCCGGGACGGCAAGGCGCGGGTCCAGATGCCCGGGGGGCATGGTTCCTTCGACCGCATGTGGCTGTTCTACCGGGCGCTGTATCCGGGTTTCCTGGTGGGGGAGATCGACAAGGGGCGCGAGGTCTGCAGGGTGACGGCACGCTTCGCGGCCGGAAGCCAGGCCGGGCAGCAGCATCCGCCGAAGGTGGTGACGCTGCGCCATCAGGAGTCGTTGCTCTTTGAGCAGCTGGACAAGAACCAGGAGAAAGAGCCCACCATGGACCCGCGGGCGCAGGTGGCGTTCCGCTGGCGCGAGGCCGACCAAGCCCAACGCATCAACCTCGTCTACGAGGTCGACCTGCCAGATGGCGCCGTGCTCGAGTCTCTGGAGTTCGAGAACCTGGGCCCGTACCCCGTTCGGTTCCGCTCCGTGGTGTTTGGCAACGAGGAACCTGGGGCGCGCCTGGACCTCAAGGACTCGCCCCTGGAGTCCGCCGCTGGCAAGGTGCAGCTGCGCGAGACCTACCGGCAACAGGCGAGCGGCGTCGACTTCGGCATCTACCGCAACGGCTATCTCACGGCGAGCGGCCTTCCGACCGGCGCCGCCGACATGCGGCTGACAATCCCGCTGGCGGTGCAGAAGCGTCTCGGCAGCGTCGCTGCCGACCAATACCTCCGGGAGGGCGATGCTCTGGTGATGGAGCGGTTCCTGCCACTCACCGGCGAGGGCTGGGCAGGGGCCGTCCTGGGCATGCGGGTCAAGGATCCACTCTTCGCTGCCCACCAACGCCGGGTGAGCCTCGTGGGCCTGTGTCTGGTGCTCGGGGCCATGCCGCTCTTGCTGTTGTTGTTTGGCGACGCCCTGGCCTGGGTGAGCAACCTGCGCCTGAGGCTCATGCTGGTGGTCTCCGTGGCGACTCTCGTGCCCTTGGGATTGTTGTTCGTGTTCCTGGTGGACCTTCTGGAGACCGACCATGAGAACGAGCAGCGAAGAGCCATGCAGCAGGCCGTGGCCACGACCCAAGGCCAGCTCAAGGAGCGCTGCGCCCAACTGCTTTCTACCGCGCGGACCTGGTTGTCGGACCTGGATCGGGACTACCGACGGCTTGTCGGCACGGAGCCCCCCGACAACGGATTGGACCTCGGCGCGGCCTGGGACAGGGTTCGCGATGCCCTCGCAAGCACTCTCGGCAACCAGTGGCCGCCGGACTGGGACGGCGGCTTCCTGCGGCTGGACTACCACCCGGAGCGGGCCGAGCCACCCAAGCAACTGCCGGCTTTTACCGCCTTCGTCGGCGATGAGGCCCTGCGTCACCCCGGCATGCCCATGCGGCCGACGCCGGGTCTCCGCCTGGCCTGGGGCAGGGCCCTGCTCGGGGTGCGCTGCGAGCGGGGGCCGTTGTCCCTGACGGTGGGACGACCGCTCAGCGGCCGGTTGCTGGGGGACCTGTCCCCTGGCCTGGCTGCCGTGCTGTGTGACGCCAAGGGCTACCCCCTCGCTCTCGCGAACCCGGGGGGCCGCGGCTCCCCGATCCCCGGAGGCATGCTCCGGACCACTGCGGTGGCACCGGAGATGATGGCAGCCCGGGCGCAGGCCGCGGATTCCGTGCGCGAGACCGGCGAGGCAGATCTGCGCGTGCACCGCGCTGCGGGCCAGGAGTGGCTCGGCATCTACGACCTCGTGAGGGATGCCGAGGGCACGCCGCGTGCCATCCTCGGTCTCCTGGACCAGAACAGTGTAGCCACCCTGGAACTGGGCCTCGGCCGGGTTCCCGTGCGGGGTTTCTTCCTGGGCGTGGCCACGATTCTCCTGGTCCTGGCGCTGGTGCTGGGGTCGGTGGTGACCACTCGGATCACCCGCCCCATTGAGGAACTGGAGGAGGGCGCCGAGGCGTTGCGCCGCGGCGAGCTGGACGTGCGGGTGCCCGAGCAGGATGGCGGCCAGCTTGGCCGGCTTACCCATGCCTTCAACCAGATGGCCCAGGACCTGCGCAACCGGATCCGCGACCTGGACCACCTGAACCGCGGCATTCGGGATCTCACGGCGGGCCTGGACCTGGATCAGGTAGTTCGAAGCACCGTTGCCATCTTCCGCCGCCACAGCCCCGCGGACCAGGTTTGGGTGCTGCTCCTGGACCGGGAGAGGGATCGCGCCGAGGTGCTGGGCCGGGAGCGCCAGGAGGTGGACCGGGCCGCTCCCGACGTCGCGACTCTGCTGAAGGCCACCGGCCCCATGACGATGTGCCTGGAGCCTCCTGCAGAGCAGGAAGCGCCGGGCTTGCAGGAGTTGTTTGCCGGTTGTGGTTCCCTACTCTGCCTGCCCCTCGTCCTGGCAGGACAGGTGCGGGGATCCATTCTGTTGTTGTTCCAGTCCGCGCACCCCTCCGCGGTGAACCTGGAACTGCTCACGACCCTGGCGGCCCAGACCGTCACGGCTTTGGACAATGCCCGTCTCTATCGCCACGCCGTGGAGGACCCCTACACCGGCGCCTACGTGAAGGAGTACTTCCGGCGTCGCGTAGTCGAGGCGGTGGACGAAGCCCATCACCAGGGCACCACGCTGGCGCTCATCGGCGTCAGGCTTCTGGATGAGGCGAAGCTGCGGGAGGCCTTGGGCACCGAGGGCCACGGCCGCTACTTGGAGCGGGTCTGCAGCATTCTGCGTCGCCAGATGCCAGAAGCCCTGCTGCTCTGCCGCTCAGCTGAGGACGCGTTCGAGGCCTTGCTCGTGGGAACGGCTCCCGAGACCGCGACCAGGCGTTTGGACCACTTTGCCCGGGCGGTGGCAGCTGCCGACCTGGGCCCGATCGGTCCACCGCGCCTCCGCTGCGCAAGTGTGACGTTTCCCTCTGAAGGTGCCAGCGCCGAGTTCCTGTTCCATGCCCTCGAGACGCGTCTGCGCA
>QJVU01000660.1 GCA_003235605.1 Planctomycetota bacterium
ACTCCCGGTAGACCGCCACATTCGAGTTCTCGAGGGCGGCCCCCGAGAACCGGTCCATGGCGTAGCCGAGCCTCGGGTTGCCGATCAGGCCGGCCGACATCATGCCTATGCCCCCCATGATGCTGATCGCCACCGCACCGGTCTGCGGAAACCGGTCGCTTCCCACGGCCAGCATGGTGGGCCAGAAGAAGGTCTTGCCGACCGCGTACACGGCCAACGCCAGCATCGCGCCGCCAAACGTGTCGATGCCGCTGGCAAGGTTGAGGCCGAGGCAGGCCAGGACGGCACAGGTCAGGAGGATGCCGATCGGGGAGAGTCCGAGCCGTTTCTCGATGAAGTCGGCGCAGAACCGCAGGCTGAACATGATCGCCGAGGTGAAGACGAACAGGATCTTGCCCTGGGTCGGTGTGAGGATGTTGCCGGTGATGTTCTGGATCCAGCCATCGGTGCCAAGCTCCACGGCGCCGATCAGGGCGTGGGTCACGAACAGCACGAACAGCAGCCACGCGCCCGGGGAGAAGTTGGTGATCACCGCTGCCCCGATCATGCAGGCGCCAGCGATGCCGTAGGCCAGCACGCTCGGCATGGCGCTGTCGTCCGGGAACAGGGGCGGCAGGACGTCCCGGAAGAACAGCAGGAGCAGGCAGCAGACGATGAGCCCCCCGGCGATGCCGACGTCACGGAACCGTTCTCCGAGTTTCAGTCCCTTCTGCGTCGCCTCGGACTGAGGCATGTGTTGTCCGAGGAACATCAGGCCGTAGGCAGCGGTGGGGAGGAGGAACAGGGCGAGCTGCCACTGCCAGGTGAGGTGTTCGGACAGGGTCCAGCCCACGAGACCGCCGAGCACGAGCCCTCCCGGCCAGCTGGCGTGGAGGATGTTGAGGTAGTGGGTCCGGTTGTTCGGAAACAGTGTCGCCACCAGGGGGTTGGCCACCGCCTCGAGGGTGCCGTTGGCAAGACCGAACAGAAAGGTGCCCCAGTACAGGAGGTGGTAGTTGGTCTCCTTCGCGTAGCCGATGTCGGTCAGGAAGGTGATGATCGCTGAGGACGCGTGGAACAGGAACGCCGCGATCACCAGCTTGCCGTAGCCGATCCGGTCGCAGATCAGGCCACCGGTGATGATCCCGAAGCAGAACGAGCTGAACATGGCGCCCTGGATGGCGCCGAGCTCCTGGCCCACGAAGCCGAACTCCGCGCCCCAGTCGGCGAGGATTCCCCCGCGAACACCGAAGCCGAGACCCGCTGCGAGAATGGCCATGAAACCGGCCCACAACAGGCGACCGGCATTGGGAGCGATTCCGTCTTCCTTCAAATTCATGGGCGTGCCAGGCCGCGAAAAGGGATGGGTGGCATGGAGCTCAGAGACTCCGACGGTCTCGCGATTGTGGGTCGGAGGTGAGACGACCGGAGTGCAGCTGTCCCCGCATGGCTGCCATTCAAGACGATCACACTTCCCCGCAGGAAAGATTTCCCCCGGGGAAACAGATAGGGGATTCGGGCACCATGACATGGGCCCGTTCGAAACAGCACCGCTGTTCACGCGGTTTTTTTGGGCCAAGCCCCCCGACCGCACCCGGTCGCCTAGGCTGTCCCCTCGGTAGGATATGTTCTTTGCGACCGAGGCCGAGATCTGAAGATGGGACGCGATGCGCGCAAGAGCCTGGATCTCTACCTACGACTCCTTGCGCATGCGCGCCCGCACCGGCGTCAGATAGTCGGGTACTTCCTGCTGTGCCTCTTGGGGACGCCGCTGGCGCTCCTGCTGCCTGTGCCCCTCAAGATCATCTTCGACTCGGTGCTGGGCGACCAGCCGCTCCCCTGGTTCCTGGCCTGGTTGCCTGAAGGGGCGGGGGGACCGGAAGGCGGCGTGCTCCTGGCCGTCGGCATCCTGCTGCTCGTGACGCTGCTCGTGCAACTGCAGGGTTTTGCCAAGGGTGTTCTCCGCACCTACACCGGCGAGCGGATGGTCCTCGGCTTTCGCGCCATGCTGTTCCGCCACGCACAGCGCCTGTCCCTGGCCTACCACGATGCCAAGGGCACGGCGGACTCCATCTACCGCATCCAGTACGACGCGTCTGCCATCGAGCACGTGGCTATCGATGGCATCATGAGCTTCGTGACGAGCGCGACCACGCTCGTTGCGATGATCGGGGTCACGGCCTGGCTCAACCTGAAACTCGCGCTCGTCGCGCTGGCGGTGGCGCCCTTCCTGTTCCACACGACGCGTCTTCACGGCAAGCGATTGCGCCGGGAGTGGCGAGAGGTCAAGAACCTGGAGAGCTCCGCGCTCAAGGTGGTCCAGGAGTCCCTTGGCGCCGTGCGCGTCGTGAAGGCCTTCGGCCGGGAGGACCACCATGGTGAGCACCTCGAACGGCGTTCGAACCTGGGTCTCTCTGCCAAGATCAAGGTGGTGCTGTCCCAGGGTTGGCTCACCGTGAGCATCGGCATGACGACTGCGTGCGGCACCGCCGCGGTGTTGTTCTTCGGCGTGCGCGATGTCCAGGCGGGCGTCCTGACGACCGGCAACCTGCTGGTGGTGATGAGCTACCTGGCCCAGCTGTATGGACCGCTCAAATCCCTGGGCAAGAAGGCTGCAACGGTGCAGAGATCCCTGGCCAGCGCGGAGCGGGCCTTCACGCTTCTGGACGAAGCGCCGGAGGTTTCGGAGGCGAAGCACCCCAAGCCCCTCGCGCGGGCGGCAGGCGCGATCCAATTCCAGGGCGTGTCGTTCCGGTACGGCGACCACGGCACCCACGCGGTGCGCGACGTATCGCTGGAGGTGGCACCGGGAACCAGGGTCGGGATCGCGGGCCACACGGGGGCCGGCAAGACCACGCTGATGAACCTGCTGTGCCGCTTCTATGATCCCCAGGACGGCCGCGTGCTGGTGGACGGTGTGGACATCCGAGAGTACCGGCTGGTCGACCTCCGGGATCAGTTCAGCATCGTGCTCCAGGAGCCGGTGCTGTTCTCCAACAGCATCTTCGACAACATCGCCTATGCGCGCCCGGATGCCAGCCGGGAGGAGGTCGAAGCTGCCGCCAGGGCTGCCGGGGCCCACGAGTTCATCCTGGCGCTGCCGGACGGCTACGAGACCCTGGTGGGGGAGCGCGGCATGCGGCTTTCCGGCGGCGAGAGGCAGCGGGTATCCCTGGCGCGGGCGTTCCTCAAGGATGCACGGATCCTGATCCTCGACGAGCCCACCAGCTCCGTGGACATCAAGACCGAGGCCGAGATCATGGCGGCGATGGAGCGCCTCATGGAGGGGCGCACGACCTTCATGATCGCGCACCGGCTGAGCACCTTGGAGCACTGTGACCAGGTAGTCGTCCTCGAGAAGGGCCGCGTGCTGAGCATGGGGCCTGCCAAGGCGCAGGTCCGTTTCCTGGACAAGGTCGTCAGCAGCGAGGCGGAGGCGAAGGGGAGGCAGACCGGCGCCTGATCGCCCGCCAGCGATCTGCCCGATGCGCGGTGGTTCCCCCGGCGGGATGGACCCGTCGGGTCCTGGTCTGAAGCGCGTCCGGACCGGATGGGCAATCCACTACAGCCGCAGGGAGATGCGTCCGAGGGAGAGGACCGGGAGTCGAGGACGGGGAGGTCGAGGACCGGGAGGTTCCATGGATCCATTGCTCCGAAGGGCGGCGGGTGACGCCGGCGTCGATGTGAAACAGGCTCACGTTGTTGCGGAGCTCCTCGAGGGGGGAGCGACCATTCCGTTCATTGCCCGCTATCGAAAGGAAGCCACCGGCGGCCTGGACGAGGTCCAGCTCGGAGCCATCCGGGATGCCCTGAAGCGCGGCCGGAAGCTGGAGGAGCGTCGCGCGGCAATCCTCGACTCGATCCGGAAGCAGGGCAAGCTGACCCCCGCTCTGCGCAAGCGTGTCCGGGCCTGCGAGAGTCGCGCCGAATTGGAGGACCTCTACCTCCCCTATCGCCCCAAGCGCCGCACCCGTGCCACCGTGGCCCGGGAGCAGGGGCTCGAGCCCCTGGCAGACTGTCTCTGGGACCAGGAGCTGGAGCCGGGCGCCGTCGAGAACCTGGCGAAGCAGTTCGTCAACAACAGGAAGAGGGTCTTTGGCCCCGAACAAGCCCTGGCGGGGGCCTGCGACATCCTCGCCGAGCGCATAGTTGCCCTCCCGGAAGTCCGTCAAGAAATCCGCCGGCTGTTTCGCGAACAGGGAGCGGTCTGCGCCGAACCCCCGAAGGGGAGCGGCAAGGGCAAGAACAGCCGGAAGGGCAGGAAGGACACGACGGGCCAGACGGGCAAGAAGGACAAGAAGGGCAAGAAGGACAAGAAGGCGGGTAAGGAGGGAGAGAGCGCAGGCGACAGGTTCAAGGACTACTACCACTGGAACGAGCCCCTCTCCCAGGTTCCTGCTCATCGTCTCCTGGCGCTGTTGCGCGGCGAGAAAGAGAAGGCGCTGTCGCTCAAGTTCGCCGTCAATGTGGACAAGGCCCATCGATCGATCCAGCGCCGGGTGATTCGCAATCCCCGGTCGGGATCGAGCTCTTTGTGCGAGAAGGCCGGAGCGGAAGCCTACGATCGCATGCTGGCGAAACAGATGGAGACGGAGATCCGCGAGGAGCTCAAGGAGCAGGCCGACTTCGCGGCGGTGGAGACCTTCGCGAGCAATCTGCGGGACCTGCTGATGGCAGCGCCGCTGCCCGACACCGTCGTCCTGGCCATCGACCCCGGCTTCCGCACCGGTTGCAAGTTCGCGGTCCTCGGTCCCACAGGCCGCCTGTTGGAGCACGGCGTGGTGTATCCCACCGAGCCCCGCAAGGACCTGGAGGGCACCCACAAGGCCTTCGATGCCCTCTTGGAGCGACACCCGATCGGAGCCGTTGCCGTTGGCAACGGCACCGGCGGGCGCGAGACCGAGGCGGTGGTCCGGGACTACCTGCGGAAACGTGGCAAGCAAGACATCGCGGTCGTCCTGGTGAACGAGGCCGGGGCGTCCGTCTACTCCGCGTCGCCCGTCGCCCGCGAGGAGTTCCCCGACCTCGACGTGACGGTCCGCGGCGCCATCTCCATCGGCCGGCGCCTCCAGGATCCCCTGGCGGAGCTGGTGAAGCTGGACCCGAGCTCCCTGGGCGTGGGAGAGTACCAACACGACGTCGACCAGCAGCTCTTGCAGGAGAAGCTCGACGAGGTGGTGACATCCTGCGTGAACCACGTCGGCGTCGACGTGAATACCGCCTCCGCGGCCCTGCTGGCACGGGTTGCAGGCGTGGGCAAGAAGCTCGCGAAGGCCATCGTGGCCTATCGGGAGAAGCATGGCCCGTTCACTTCTCGCAAGCAGCTCCGCCGTGTCCCGGGACTTGGAGCCAAGACCTTCGAGCAGGCCGCGGGCTTTCTGCGGGTACGCGGCGAGAACCTCCTCGACAACTCCGCCATCCATCCGGAGCGCTACGGGTTCGTCGAGAGGTTGAGCCGGGACCTGGGCGTGTCCCTCGAGGAGTTGGTGGGTAACGCGACCCTGGTGGACTGCATCGACGCCGATCGGTACCGAGGTGACGAGGTGGGGGCTCTCACCCTCGAGGACATCCTCGACGAGATCCGCAAGCCGGGTCGCGATCCTCGGGCCGACTTCACCCCGGTGCACTTCCGAGAGGACGTGCGGGCGCCCGAGGACCTGCAGGAGGGGATGATCCTCGAAGGCATGGTCACCAACGTGACGCCCTTCGGGGCCTTCGTGGACATCGGGGTCCACCGCGACGGCCTGGTCCACATCAGCCAGCTTGCCGACAGCTTCGTCGAGGACGCCCACGAGGTCGTCAAGGTAGGCGAACGGGTGCGGGTGCGCGTCCTCGACGTCGACCACGAACGGGAGCGCATTTCCTTGTCCATGAAGGACCTGGACGCGGCTCCCGTGTCGCCGAAGTAGCTGCAGCCGACGTGGTCCGAGGGCTGCCCAAACGTACTCCCAGTCGTACCCCTAGTTGTAGCGGGCGAGGGGGTTCATGAAGTAGAAATCGAAGGGACCGAAACCCGTCGTGTTCACGGTATCGTACCGGTACACGGTCCTCTTCCGCGGGATCAGCTTCGCGTCGTTGACCACGGGGTAGTTCCAGGTGGGACTGCATCGCTCGCAGCTGGTCAGGCTGAAGGCGCCGGTGACCGAGTCCGTCCACGCCCCCTGGCACCAGATCGAGAGGTTGCCGAGGTTCTGTACCTCCGCGAGGCTGCCGATCCTGACATAGGTCCAGGGGTTGTGGTCGCCCTTTGCGTCGGTGACGAAAGGCAGGATCACCGCGCCATTCAGGTCGATCATGAGGTTGTTGCATGCGGCGCCGATGTTGGCGCCGATCCCGATCGGTGACAGGCCCTTCAGGTTGAAGGCCTTCAGGACCGGGGCGTTCGGCGCGGTGGCGTAGCCGAAGATCTGCAGCTGCGCGGAGTCGGTGTAGTTCCCCGAGAGCTTGCTGTACAGGCCGACCTGGACTGCGGCAGATGCGTAGTTCGAGTGCGTCCATGCCGAGTCGTTGCACGTGTTGTTGGTGCGGAACACGCTGCGGCCGAAGGTGACCGATGTCGTCCACCCCACGGCGTCCAGGTAGTAGAGGTGGGATGGGGAGCTGCCTGAAGGGTCGGTCCCCCAGGCGGCGGCGTTCGCCATCGTGCCCCCCGAGAACGTGTAGTCCAGCAGGAGGTCGTTCCTGTTGACGTAGACATAGCTGCTCGAGAACGGAAACCGGAGCATCGTGTCCCATGGCGCCGGGTTCGAAGACGGCAGCCCGGTCTGGGTGGGCCAGGACGCGGCCGCGTTGTAGAGCACCGTGGGCGTGGTCAGGGCGTTGGTGGCGTAGTTGGCCGTGACCCGGTCGAAGTCGCACTCCGCGACGGACAGCTTGACGTTCGTCCAGCTGCGACCGGTCGCGGTGCCGCTCCCATGGCCGAGGTAGTCCAGACGGTAGCCCACGGAGACGAGCACCTGGACGCCGTTGCCCTTCAACACTCCATCGAACATCTGGACACGGGCGTTGGCGTAGATCCCGAAGTAGTTCGCGTAGGCGGAGCCCCCGCCGAGCTTGTCACCGTCCTTGGTGAGGTACCCGGCTGGCGTCGTGAAGGCGGGGCTGGGCTGCGCAGCGGCCGCCGTGGTGAGGGTGAGAACCAGCGCAACAGAGCACGACCTATTCATGACCGATCCTCTTCTTGTTGGTTGGATGTGATGGTGACGTGATGTCCCGTGCGAGTGGGGGCGTGCTGCAAGATCCGCGTTGCGTAGCTGGCCCAA
>QJVU01000394.1 GCA_003235605.1 Planctomycetota bacterium
GGTCGGAATCGTTCCCCGCGATGTGTCGAGTCCGTACACGGAAGCGGGGCGATCCCGTGCTGGGATCGCCCCGCTTATCCGTCTCTCGGCTGGGCTTCGGAATCGTTCCCCGGGCTAGAGCGCGGAGCGTAGCTCCTGCACGAAGGAGACGACGGAGCCCGCTGAGACGGGCTTCTTCTGGCTCTGGATCCACGCGGCGGCGATGGTTGCCACGTCATCACGGGGAACGATCCCTGGGCCCGGAAGAGTACCGGACGGTGGTGTGTACACATCCGGAGTGCGGGTCGGGTGACCCGTGGTCCTGCGCGGCCGACCGGTGTTGTCGCCATCACCATTGCCGCCACCGCCATCGCTCGTGCTGCCACGACCGGTGCGGCCACGATTGCCTGTCGAGGCGTCCCCAGAGGAGGATCCACCCTTCCCTTTGGAATTGCCCTTGGAGCCGCCACCGCCCGCAGCCGAGTTGTTCTCCAGCGCCTTGATCCGGGTGAGGATCTCCTCCTGCTGGTTGGCGTGGGGGACAGTGCGCCCCTTGCGCCAGTTGTGGTAGGTGCTGTTGGTGACCGACAGTGCTTCCGCCATCGCGGACTTGGACAAGCCCAGCTTCTCGCGCCACTCCTCGATCTTCTTGAAGGTGATGACCGACCAGGTTGGTTGCTTCGTCGTCTTGCCCCCCTTCGTGGTCTTCTTGGTCTTCTTCCTGGGGCGAGTCTTCGTTGCTGCTGTCACAAAACAAGTCCTGTCGTTGCGAGGGCGATGATCTCCATGCAGTTCTCAAGACGTGAGAACTCGCGCGTGGAATCGGTGAGTAGCCTCGGCCACATGCCGACGCGCTCAACGGTGCCCTGCTCGGGGTGAAGGGTGCAGAGCATAACAAAGCTGCCCGCCAGATCATCCACGGGCGGTAGACCAAGGGTGCGGTACTGCACATCTTCGCAAAGCCAGTAACCACCTGGGCTGACGTAGAACTTGACGGGTTTGTCGTGCCCGTTGCGCACAGCCATCAGGCAGTTGTTCTGGTAGTAGCTCCCCCGCCTCCAAAACGGTTGACCCGGATTCGTAGGGTCCACTACTCGGTCGTGGCGTCCACACGGCCCTTCTTTTGTGAGAGAGCACATCAGCGGGCTTAGCTTCCGAGTCGTAGTCATCCGCACCAGACCAGGATGGCAACATCAGCGGGCTTCGGAGTAGGTAGGTTGCCCGACTCTAGTCGAGGTCGAAGTCGCTCGCCACCGCGAGCACTTCCATTATGTTGAGTTCGTCCCAACTCCCGGAGCCTATGCGATTTCGTGAGACACGATGGTAGGCGATCACGGGTCCCGACGGTCCTTGCCGTTTGACACGAAGCTTCGCGTAGAGCCCACGCCCGCGGGCTCCCTTACGGAAGACTATCTCCTCACAGAGGAGGTAGGTTCCCGCGTCGATGTGCAGACAGACGTTGCCCCAATTCTCGACGTCATCGGCGGGAACGAACACCCCGTCGAGACACTCGTAGAAGCGACCTGCTGTAAACGTGACAGCAGCCACTAGGGCTTCTTCAGGTTGGAGAGATCCACCTGAAGTAGCTCTCCTACCTCCGCTGCCGAGTCCCCCGCCATCACGAGGACGTTGGACTCGCGTGGCTGGAGGAAGGTGCGTGAGCCGTCCGTCTCGCGGACCCACAGCCCGACACCTACCGAGGAGAGGTCCAGGATGACCGGTTGTCCGGCCCTGAGACGAGACAGGTCGATCTCCGAGAGACCGATACCGAGGAACTGCTGGTTGTTGCGCAGCTTGGCGGCGAATGCGATCACCTCTCCATAATAGCGAAGACCGGGTCGTCAGTCGCGCCTCGTGCGATGATCTCCATCTCATTCAGGGGATCGTCGGGAGCCCAGATCTTGTGGTGCTTCCGCTTGAGCAGCCAGTACCAGAAGTTGCTGCCTGGATTACAGATCCGCTTGCCATCCTCACGCTCGGGGACGTGGCCGTCCTCATGCCAGAAGACATGAAGCGTGTCGTAGCCGAACTTGAGCACGAGCAGTGCCCTTCTCTTGTGGCTCGCTCGCTGTGCAGTCGTCAGGTAGTGCCCACCAAACCGCCACGGCGGCTCCACGATCTCCAGATCGGGCGCACCGTCGTAGTGGGAGCGGTAGCCGTTGAGCTTTGCCTCAAACCACTTCTTCCCCGAGGGGAAGTGTGGAAAAAGGTCGAACGACACACCGCAGTTGTCGCAGCTACGCTTCGTCTTGGTGAAGTAGCACACTTCGGCGAGCCCGCACCACGGACACTTGTCGTGTTCGGAGGAGTTCCTGTGCCACTGGATCGGCTCGTCGTCGAAGTGGGGGGTACGACGACGACGAGCCTTGAGCGTAGTTGCGCTAGGTTCGGTTTGCTTCTCCCTCACGAACCTTCTCCAGCTTCTCCTTCACCCGAAGGACGGACCTCTGGGTCATACCCGTCCGCTCCGAGATCTGCCTGGTCGTGAGACCCTGCTTGAGAAGCTGTGCAGCCCTGGCACGCCTCTTGGCGTGCAACGCTCGCTCACCAGTCATCCTCTGCCTCCTCACCTTACACCTAGAGGGATTTGAGTTGTGTGGTGCCCGCGGGCTGGAATCAGCGCGGGATCTTGATGAGTTCGTGAAACTGGAACTGTCGCTGCTGTTTCGGTGGATTTGCTGGACCCACTACCCCTCCTGGAGCAACTACCTGCTGTTGTCCGGCGGGGTCGTTGTCGAGCGCCACGATTGCTGCGTGTTGAAGAACGCAGGTGACCTCACCTTCGAGGCCGTCGAGGAAGTGGCGGTAGCAGGAGTTCAACTTCACGCGAACGCGATCACCGCGACGAAGTTGCTGCGCACCGCCGGAATTCCTAGGCATCGTCCTGCTCAGGAACAGGAACGACCTCGCCTGGGCGTGCGCCCCACTTGAGGATCAAGTCGGACGGCGAGGGCTTGTTCATGCACTGCTCGCAGCGCATGTCGCCCTTGAAGACCTCCTTCTCCTTCTTCTGCGAGGCCACGTAGTCCTTCACCTTGACGATCACGAGGATCGCCACGGAGTTGCACTTGGGGCATCGGTAGGGGGCAGCCTGCGACCCACTGGTGTCCGCCGTGGGTGCTTCGCGCTTGGGCACGGTGGACATGCGCCGAGGCTCTGCGTCCACCTCTCGCATGTCGATCCGCGTCTTGTGCTTCGGTGTGACGGCCTTCTTCTCCGTGACCTTGGCCTCCGCCTCCTCAACGACAGTGGTGGGACCAACAGCCGTAGAAGGTTCAGTCGGCGCGGACCCCTCTGCCTTGGACACAGTGCAGGATCGGGCGTTGTGCCCTTTCTCCTTGCACTTGCCGCACGTAACCGTGCGCTTGGCAGAACCCTTCTTCTTGGACGCCTTCTTCTTGGCCTTGGGCATCACCTTCTCCTGCGCCGTTGGTTGGCACGTCGTTCGCGCTTACGCGCCGTCTTCTCGTCGCGCTTGCGTTGGATCTCTGCGTTGTGTGCCGCGATCTCCGCACGCTCCTGGATTTCCTCAGGAGTCGGCATCTCGGCTTCGAGCACAGCCTGAAGAGTTGCTCGTTGTTCTTCGGAGAGTTCGTCATCGATCTCCGCCTCGGGAATTATCACGTCGGGCTGTTCCAGGATCTTCCTGAAAGTTGCTTCGAGGTCGAAGGTTGGCTCGGTGCTCATCGCACCCGTTATAGCACGGGGAACGTTTCCACGGCCCAGGGGAGACATGGGTAGATCAACGGAGGAGCATCCATGAAGAACGACCTGAGACGACACCATCGCTACGCACACATGCGTCGCGGCACCCACAACAAGTTCTACCAGATCGAGGTCAGCGAGCGCGAAGATGGCACCGCCGAGGTGATCTACACCTGGGGCCGCATCGGAACGCGCGGGCAAACCAAGCGCGCTACCGGCAGCTTCGATGTGGTGCGACGGTTCGCCGACGAGCAGTTCGAGAAGAAGCTCAAGAAGGGCTACGAGGAGGCCAACATCATGGAGGCGTTGGCTGCTGCCTGCCAGCCGCCGGAGGAGCGCCACAACACCGGCCTCCCTTCGGTCGAGATCGACATCCCCAAGTTCCATGCCGGTAAGTCGGAGGATCGCTGCCGCACGTTCGCCCAGAAGTACATCGACAAGCTCAACCTCGTCCGCCGTTCCAGGTGGGATCTCCTCAACGGCTACGACAAGCAGATCGAGGGAGTTCTCGCGAGCTACTGCAAGGAGTGGAAGCGGATCTGCAACTCCAAGACGCACAGTTCCAACGTGATCCACAGCGCGGCTCAGTCGGCCTACGCAAACCTCTTCTACGCGCTCCGTGAAAACGCGGGAATCCATACCTTCATGCGATGCAAGATCCCGTGATCTACACACTCAAGCCTTTTAAGGGCCGACGCCTACGCACTCGGCGAGTCGACGAAGAGGCACACGCGAACTATGTGGCGCAGAGGGCACGCGAAACGGACTCGTGGCAAGTCGACGTCGATCATGGCGGTGGGGTCGCCAACTCCTATGGGTTCCCAGCAAACACCGAGTGTGTCCTGGCGTTAAGCGACCCGTTCGGCATCGTTACTCTTTGGACAGGCAGAACCCGAGCCAACGGCGTGACTCTCCGCAGTGCAGCAGAAGCCTGCTTCCAAGGCTCTGGTGATCTGTTTGATCTTCGGATCAAGTCGCCGGAGCGTAGGCAGTTGGTGTTCTCCAAGTTGATGGAGAAGCATCGGCAGGAAGTGCCCGCAATGGTGGTCATTGCGGTCGCAGCGAGTCAAGGAAGTTCACCCACCCAACAGGGTGGAGGGTAGAAACAAACGGGAAGACTCCCGAAGGAGATTCGAATGACGGTGAAAGACATGATGCAGCAGCGGTTGCAGCGCGGCACCCCGGTCGTCGTGGCCGACAGCTTGGCGCTGCCCAACGCCAAGATCCGAGGAAAGGAGTTGCTTGTTGCCTCGACCGGTCCGGTCAAGTGCAACAAGGGTGGCCGTTGCGAGGATCCCACCAGGTGTATCGGCCTCGCCGTGTTCCTCGCCACCCCCGAGGTGGTGAAGAAGGAGAAGCGAGGTCGGAAGCGGATGGGTTGGCGGAAGGGCGCCGCAAAGCTCTGCATCACCTGGCTCTCTGACACGGACGGCAACCTGATCCTGCCCAAGTCCCTGGCCGAGACCGCCAAGACCACCCGGCGCCGAAAGAGTCGGATCGCCGAGACCAACGGCAACGGTGAGGAGATTCGGGAGGTATCCTGGAGCGATCTCGCCGAGGCGTACGCGGCGGACGATATCGAGAGCCTCTCGCTCATGGCGAGGTCGCTCAAGGCCGAGACGGAGAGTCTCAAGAGCAAGGTGATCGCGGCCCAGGACCGGCTGATCGAGAGCCTCGCGCCGAGGTAGAACATGGCGCACCGAGTTTGTGAGACATGCAGAAAGGCCGAGAATCCTCTCGGCCGTCTGCGTTTCAACAAGCACATCGACGGAATCGTCTACTGCGAAGAGTGCCTGCCGGTGCGGGTGGAGGTCTTGGACCCCACTCCACCGGCCTACGCTTCTTCTCCTCTCAAAGGAACATCAGCGGGCTCCTTCGTGGTGATCCGTTGCCCGGATTGTCGCTCCAGCCAGTTGGCTGCGAACTGCGACGCCTGTGCAAACTACGGATCGGTCCGCATTCCTGCGAACTTCCTGAACGTCTACCGTCCGAAGAAGAACACGCCGGAGCCACCGGAGACGTTGGTCGGATAGCTACAGGTCGACGACCTGCTCGGCCATGATCTCCATGATGTTTCGGTGCGCGTAGTCCTCAACCTCTTGGGCGCACCGCAGCATCGCTTCTTTCGTGCGCGGGTTCTTCTCCGCCCCGGCGAATGCCCTGAGTCGAGTCACCAGACAGTCGAGCACCTGGATCGACTTCTCTGGCTTCGGGTTCGGCGAGGCCATGTACGGGCAAGGCACGTCGAGGTAGCCACGCTTCTTCCCGACTGAGATTCCCGACTCAACGAGACGAGCAACGTCCATGTTGCCCTCGGTGACGTGGTGGCAGTCGGTGCTGTCCCAGCATTTCTTCGCGTGATCGTTGAATGTGCGATCAACGAGAGAATCCTGGATCTGCTTAGCTACCTTCGCCGTCAGCTTCACCCGTCTGAACTGACGGTAACGCTTCTTCGGCATCACTCTCCTGACGTCGTGGGTCGAATGAACTGTCGTGCAGACCCGCCAAGGCCAGGATCTCCATCGGGTTCCGTGCGAAGCCCTCTTCCTTGATCTCCGCAGCCATCCGCGCGAAGGGTTCGCGGTGCCTGCCCGCGGACATGTGTTCGAGCACGAAGAGGAGCTTCTTCAAGATCATGGGGTTGAGCGGCAACGTGAGGTAGACACGCTGCTTCGTCTTGCGATGACCATCCCTGCAAGCTCGCAGCAGATCCTCTACGTCAGCGACCTCTGCACGTTTCTCCAAGCAGGCAGCGAGGTGACTCCACGAGGGGTGCGTCATGGTGAGTCGGATCTGAGCGAGCCGCTCATCGAACAAGGGAGGCTCTGCTGTGTTGATCGCATCGCCGAGCATCTGCATGGTCGCCTGGCGCTTGGCTTCTGTGATCGGAAACTCGAAAGGCTCAAGACCACGAAGGAAGATCAGCGCCTTCTTGCACGCATCCAGAAGCAGCGGAGCTTCTTGTCTGATCTGCTTCATCCGACTCATGTCGTTCTTTTACCCTAGAAGGGTGGATCCTCCGCAGTGGGCTTCTTGAGATAGCGCTTCGCGTAGGTGTTCCACTCCCCACGAAACCCGCCGTCGTAATTCAGACCCGAGTCGATAGCAGAAGCCAGTGTCTCCTGATACTGAACAAGAGCTTCGACGGTTGGGTGGTTGACCTGGGTCCGATACGGGAAACAGGTCGCCCGAGCGATCTCCCAATCCCAAACAAGGACCCGGACCATCGCGAGGACGACATCGGGCGAGTACTTCGCCAAGATCGCTCGGCGGAGCTTCCCCCTGTCGGCACCCGAAAGGTTCAGGGGGATTTTGCGAATGGCGTTCGCACCGTACTTCTCCTCGATCTCGCCTCTCAGAGCCGCTAGGACGTCCTCAGGCTCCCAGGGAGGGGGAGAACCTACCTCGACCGTTTTGGAGCCCGTCACGGGCTTCCCTGCGTTCCTCAGGCCATTTCCCTGCTGGGTCACGAGGGCAGAATCAGGCCCCCGGCGTTTTCTGGGTGTCTTCCGGTGTTGGGTCTTGGGCTGTGGATCTTCCATAAGTTCTGAAGG
>QJVU01000751.1 GCA_003235605.1 Planctomycetota bacterium
CTCTCTGGGTTCGACAACGCGGTTCGTCGTTGCCTCTCGCACGACTGCCTCTCGCACGCCCCCGCCCCCGCCTCCTCCCTACAGCCTCCCTGGGGGCACTCGCTTCGCTCGTGCTGTGGGCGCGGCCCCCGCGCCTGCCACGAGACCCCCGCTGTCTGCGAGGGCTCAGAGAGCCCCTGAGAGCCCCGTGAGCCCTGGTGCCATGCCGGCCCACAGAGCACCGGCTCCCAGCCGGGCCCCTCACGGGGTGGTGTTGAACCCGGCCCCCCACGAAAAATCGCGTGGCGCGAATCCCGCGGGGGCTCATCCCGCCGGGACCGCCGGGTGTGTCGACGACACCTGAGTTCAAGATCTCCTTCCCAGGTAGGGAAGGTCGCTGTAAGCTCTGGGTGAGGAGGACACCCATGACTCAAGACGAGAACCCCGGCGTCGCAGAGATGGCCCGGCAGGCATTCCCCGCTCATGTCTACGGCCTGAAGTTCAGGACCGACAGCCACGGGCTGAAGCTGATGCTGTTCCGCGACTTCATCTACCCGCGGTCGGCGATGAGCGTCTTCGGCACCGCGCTGCCTGGCCGGATCGCGGACTTCCTGCGCGAGGCGGAGGTTGCCGCGGTGACCTACGAGCAGGAGCGCCGGATCTACGCGGTGTTCCTCGAGCTCCACAGCCGTGAGCTGCGGCCCGAGTACGAGAACATCCGGCTGGGCGTCAGCGATCGCTGCGCCGAGATCATGTTCGAGTGGGGCCAGCATCCGCACCCGAAGGAGCTGATCGCCCAGGGCCTCGAGGCCTTCGAGGCTGCGATGCGCTGGAGCCCCGACGCGACCGAGCACGAGAAGACCCTCGTGACCCTGAACGTGAAGACGGCCGGCCGCTTCATCGAGGAAGCGTTCTGCCCGAACGAGGAGGCTGGATCCGATGAGACGCCGTGACCTGCTGAAGTTCCTCGCTGGAGCCCCGATCCTCGCGGCCCTTCCCAAGCTGGGCGCGGCCGCGCCTGCCATCCAGCCCGACCTCGAACAGCCGGGTCTCCGGTCCAGGGCCATCCCCCTGAGCCAGAACGGTCTGCTCGACGTCGTGAACCACGGCTTCGCCCACCAGCGCCGGCTGATGCGGGAAGCCCGCTTCCCGGTGATCTACGCCGCCTCGGCGATCGCGGTGCCCCGCTACTTCCAGGGCCCGATCATCCCGGAGAAGGACACCGTCACGGCGAAGGATCGTGAGGGCGAGGACGGCACCTGGATGCCTTGGTTCGACACTGCCCAGGGTGGCTGGCGCGAGTGGCCGGTCTGGGTGATCGACGGCAAGCGCTACATGGATGGTGGGCTCTACCCGATCAACGAGCCCGGCCTCTTCCGCCGCTACCACCCGCTGACCGGCGAGAACAAGGGTCGCTTCGGCTACCACTGGTCGCCGCGGCTGCGGTTCAACGAAGCGCGGCGTCCGACGTTCAACAAGAAGGACGGGATGTTCCACGAGACCATCGCCGCCCTCATGGACGTGCACTGGGAGGATCCGGGCCGCGAAGAGCGTCGGATCTACTGCACGTCGATCCACCTGGCCTGGCGCCACGACATGGACGGCGTGATCGTCAAGATGGGCGACACGACGCGTTCTTCGTTCCCGTCGCCGCGCGGCTTCCAGCCGAACTTCATCGTCATGAACGCGCACACCTGGGCGAAGTTCCAAGACTTCAGCTGAACGCACAACGACGAAACAACACCAGGTGCCGAGCACATTCGGCCTGCCAAGTGTTGTTGTGCAGCGTGTCAGGGTGTCGTAGGATGCTGTCGGCGGTGGGTCCCCGGCTCATCTCTTCGGATCGTCCTGTTCTGCCCTCCTCCCTCCCTCCCTCCCTCCCTCACGGGGCGGTCGCAGAGCTGGGGCCCCCGCCCCCTTTCCTCTGGCCACGATTCGCCCCTACACTACAGGAGTCGCCCCTGGAGGCATCATGGCAGAGGATCGCAAGGCACTGTTGAAGGACATCCAGTCCTGCAATCTCGCGTTGGACGAAGACGACGAGGGCGGTCTGGCGCCCGAGGATTCCCGGAGGGTTGTGGTCCGCAGCGAGTGCGGCAAGGTCATTGCTGTGCTGCGCGTGCTGCACGGCGCCGAACGTCAGGCAGTCCGCGCGCTACGCAACGGCGCGGTCGATGAACTCCTCCGGAAGTGACGAAGATGGCCGACGACATCTCCCGCCAGCACGGCAACTGGTCCCAGCTCCGCACCTTGGTGCTTCGTCTGCTGCAGGCGCACGAAGAGACCCTGGATGATCACGAGCACCGCTTGGGCATCGGCGCCACGGTGGACGTCGAGCTGCAGAAGGACCTGAACCGGTGCCTCGAGGAGATCTTCGGCGACGCGTCGACGGACTCTCTCCGCACGGCCATCCGCCTGGTCCAGGCCGAACAGGCCGGGATGCACAAGGCGATCGAGGGCGCGCACTCCAAGGCGAACGCGGCGCACGCGAAGTCCAACTCCAACGGCGAGAAGATCGTCAAGCTCCAGGCTTGCTGCGACGAGCTGAAGGGCGCGGTCAAGGAACTGAAGGGCGCCAAGACCCCGGATGGTATCGGCAAGGCGTCGAACAGCATGGTCATGGGCCTGATTGCGATCATCAGCACCCTGGTGACTGCACTCGCCGAGGTCCTGAAGCACTTCATCACGGGAGGGTGGTAGTGTCCGAGTCGAACAAGATCCTGCAGGGCACGGAGCCCGGCGGCCGCAAGGAGACAGTCGAGAGCGCCGCGGTCATGAAGGCTCTCGCCGGAAAGAAGGGCGCCGAGGTCGTCCAGGCCGAGGTCTCTCGCTTCCAGCAGACCACGGCCGGCTGGTGCTACGCCTACCTGAAGCGAACGAAGAAGCAGACCCACATCGTCGCGGCGTGGGAGACCTGGGGCACCCAGGACTTCGTGGACCAGGAGTACGCCTACTTCGTGGATCTGGTGAAGGCCGACAGCCTCCTCAATGCCGCAGTGCTCACTCACTTCAGCGAAGCCCGTCGGTTGACGGTCTTCCGCGATGGTTCCCAGGTGGAGTTCATCTTCTAGTCACACCTAACGGGTGGCAGAAAAGAGGAAATCGAGGAGTTTCTTGCTCCTGTTGGACTAACAGACGTATGATGTGGCCGTCCCCCCTAGCGGGAGGTCCATCATGACTCACCTCAAGAACCTCGACGGCAGCGCTTCTCCCCTCCGCCCCAACCGGGAGTGCCAGGGCTGCGTCCACTTCGTGGCCTCCGCCAAGAACGAGGGCCGTGGCATGTGCGCGTTCTACAACCAGATCGTCGGCTCGACCGACGAGTGCGCCTCCTTCGAGGCCAAGGCGCGAGTCACCGATGGCCGAATCCAGAGGGCTTAGGACGCGCAAGTTCCTGGTCGTGTGGGACTTCAGCGAGGACTTCCGCAAGTCCGTGTCTGCGCGGTACCCTAAGGAGGTGGACCTGATCGCCGTCTTCCGGAAGCGGAGCGGCGACCAGTGCAGCCTCGTCAGGTGCACGGTGGACCGGATCCATCTCCTGGAGCAAGAACGTGTCGGACCCGAGTTCCAACAAGACATTCAGGCCCGATTTGCTCAAGCGAGAGCGGCATCGGCCTGACGGGCCGATCGAGCCGGCCAAGAAGCAGGAGCTCAAGCCTACGGTCCAGGCGGAGAAGCGCTCCCTCCTCGAGTACCTGCCGAAGAACCTCTCGGACGAACAGCGTACGAAGATGCAGGCCGTCGGCCAGCGCATCAAGAAGTACCAGCACGTCTCGAAGCTGCCCATGCTCTGCATGGGCCTGCAGTGCCCCTTCGCTCGCTACTGCGAGCTGGTCGAGAACGACATCGACCTGCCGATCGGGGATCCCTGCCCGCTCGAGGACTTCGCGGTCGACGCCTTCATCGACGAGTTCAAGGAGCACTACAACCTGGACGAGAAGGACCCGCAGTCCTTCTGGATCCTGCAGCTCATGCGGGACCTCGCCGGCGACACCGTCGTCTCGACCCGCATCAACATGAGCCTGGCCCTGGACCCCGAGCCGGTGGAGTCCACCTTCGGTGGCATCGCGTTCGGCGGGCAGGCCCTGAGTATCACGAAGCTCCAGCCGACGCTGGACTACATGCTGCGGCTCAACAACTCCAAGCTGAAGCTCATCAAGGAGATGCTGGGCACGCCGAAGGCGAAGGCCGAGGTCGGCCAGCTCGGCGCCAACGACCCGTCCTCCTCCACGTCTGATGCCCAGGCTCGTGCGAACAAGCTCCGCAAGCTCGCCGAGAGCGGGGCCGTGGACCAGCGCGATGAGCGCGGGGTGGAGAAGCCGGCGCTGCCGCGGCCGCAGGTGCAGAAGCTCGACTTCGACTTCGAGAACACCCACGTCCCGCGGACCGAGGAGTCGTAGTGTCTGGGGCCCACGTCCAGCTTCCGGGTGGAATCCGCCAGTCGAGCCCGCAGAGGTTCAGCGAGTTCCACATCATGAAGCGCCACCCGCTTCGTGGCTTCCCCGGTGGGCGTGAGCAGCCGTGGCAGGGCATCCTCTACCACGGCGAGAGGATCCAGCCACAGGGCAGCCCTCCGCAGTTCTCCGGGGCGGCCAGCGCGACGTTGGGCAAGTGGTTCGGAACGGACAACCCCGAGTACGCAGCGCAGTACGGTGAGGTGTCTCAGTACGAAGTCCACATGGCCAATCCGTACAAGATGCCGCTCTCCGAGTTCAGGCAGTACGACCGGCCGGTCACCTCGATCGAAGCTGGGCTCCGCGCCTCTCGAGCTCGTCGCAAGGAGCTGGCCGGGCTGGGCCACGACGGGATCATCGTCGAGCACGCCGACAACACGATGGAGTACATCCTCTTCGACAAGCAGAGCGCGAGGAGGATGCAGAGGCAGGAAGGGGCCCTCGACCGCGGTTTCCCGACTATGGGCCAGCAGACGCACGCTGCCGCCACCTTCGACCCCGCTGCCGGCCACAACCGCCCGCCGTCCGGCGCCACGCCGGTCGGCAAGGTGGGCCACGGAATGGGCCACCGCTTCCACGAAGAGACCCTCGACATCGAGACCACCGGTCTGCGTACCAAGCGCTACCTGGACCGGTTCCATGGTCGTGGCATCTCCGAGCGCCGGGTGCCCATGGGCATCACCCAGATCACTCGCCGCGTGCACACTGAGCAGGGCCTGCGCGTCGACGACATCTTCACCGACATCCTCGATCGGGAGATGCTGAAGAAGCACGGCGTCACGATCGACCAGCTGAAGAGCAACAAGCCGCTTCCCGAGAGCCTCTACCGGGAGATCACCGCCCGAGCCTCCTGGCGCCGGGGCATGAAGGCCCCGTGGGACCCCTCGGTTCGTGAGGTCGGCTCCGTCCTGGACAAGGTCTTCCGTCGCAGCGCCGAGGAGATCCTGAACGGCAACGGCCGCTACATCGGCACGACCCTCGACAACATCATGACCGAGTGGAAGGGCGCGGTCCTCAACAACAACAAGACCGTTCGCATCTCGGGCTGGAACGTCAACTTCGACTTCTCCGAGCTCGCCTTGGCCATGCGGGAGCATGGCCTCGGTGCCGACCTGGACATGCTGATCGCGAAGAAGGGCATCGCGGTCCGCGAGCTTGGCGAGCACCTGCACGCCATGCAGTTCGAGCACATGCTGCAGTCGAACTGGACTCCGGTGATGACCGACTGGAAGGCGGTCAACATCGCTCACCAGATGGGCCTGAACCCGCTGGACGAGGTGGCCCTGAAGAAGCTGGGTGCGAGCGGCATCCATCCGATCCGTCAGCACACTGCGCTGCGCTCCTTCATGGACGACGTGCGCCGCGGCGTGGTCGGCGACCAGGGCGGCTTCAAGTCCCGGGCGGTCAACTGGGCCGCCGGCAAGGGCAACGCTAAGGCCCAGGCCGAGAGCGTGGCCCACAACCTGGTCAACCAGCTCTCGAACATCAAGACCTACGAGGACTTCACCCGATTCGCGGGCTACCTGCAGGAGCACTCGAACAACCCGGTCTTCGGCAACTCGTCGCTCTACGACATCTTCGGAGAGTGGTACGGCACCCCGGGTGCCAAGCACGTCCACATCCTGGGCGATGCGGACGCCATGAGCGTCATCGGCCGGGCCACCGGCCAGTGGGGCTCGATCAACGCGTTCTCGATGATCTCCGGCGGCAAGCTCGAGGTCGTCACCGACACCCTGCTGCAGAACGCCACCAAGCTGCAGATCCCGATCGAGAACCAGGAGCGCCTGCAGTACCTGGTCGGGCTGGCTCACGACTCCAAGGCCGACACCGAGATGTCGGAGATCGTGCATGCCGAGACCCGGCGCATCCGCCGGGACCAGCACCTCTCGAAGATCTTCCTGCAGGAGCAAGAGGCAGTCCACCGGGCTCGTGCCGGCCAGCGTCTCGGCGAGCTGGTCCAGGACGTCGCGAAGACCAACACCCAGGGCATGGAGTCTGTCGGCAAGACCCTGCAGGGCGGTGGCCGGCGCATGGCCAAGCGCTTCGGCAACTACGCCGACAACATCAAGGCCCCCGGCTGGGGCGCGATGATCCTCGGCTTCTCGGCCATGTACCTGGTCGGCCAGAACAACAAGGTCGAGACGCCTGAGCCGATCCAGGGCCAGCGCACGCCGATCAGCCAGCACGACCAGCTGGCGGGCATCCTCCCCTCGAACCTGCCCTTCTCGAACATCTCCGCCTTCAGCTCCGGCTACGACCCCTTCTACGCCGGTGTGCTCCAGTACCACATGGAGAAGGCGAAGATCATCAAGGTGATCGACGGTGACACCGTCGTCTTCATGCGCGATGGCGTCCCGGTCACGGGACGTCTCGCCGGCATCAACACCTCTGAGCTAAACGACCCGCACATGGGTCACCGCGCTCGAGCGGAGCGTGCCGCCCAGTACCTGCGCTCCACGGTCCTGGGCCGCGAGGTCGGCATCGGCCTGCAGGCTGGCGACTCGGTCGACGCCTACGGCCGTGAGCTCGTCTACCTGGACTACCAGGGCATGAGCGTGAACCAGCAGATGGTGAACGCCGGGTTCTCGGGCCAGAACGCCTACATCCCGCCTGGCCAGGTGTCGCCGGGCGAGGGGCTCGCCTACATCAAGTTCCGCATGCGGAAGGCTGTCGAGGGCGTCTTCTCGGAGCTGCAGCCCTGGATCGGGTCTGCCAAGATCCAGACCGATCCCCACATGTGGGAGATCTTCGGCGGCATGGGCGATGTGCCCTACGACCTTGCCCAGGGATA
>QJVU01000172.1 GCA_003235605.1 Planctomycetota bacterium
CTGCCGGATGCCCCTTGAGCTGGTTGAGGAGCACGGTGGACGGTGTCTCGCCGGCAAACGCCATCTTGCCGGTATCATGAAATGGAGCACGGCACCCAGCGCGTAGACGCCAACGTCGTGCCCTCGAGGTACTCCATGACCAGGTAGCAGAGGCCGGCCTCGGTGTGCCACCGTCGATGACCTGGACGATGTTCGGGTGGTTGAGACGGCTCGAGATCTTGACCTCCCGCAGGAAGCGCTGGATCACGTGGTCCCGGTTGACCGTATCGGTGAGGATCGTCTTGATCGCCACCCTCCGGTCGAGCGCGAGCTGGGTGCCCTCGTAGACCACGCCCATCCCACCACGGGCGATGACGCCATCCACCCGGAACGACCCTTTGAGCACCTGGCCGATCTCCAGCTCCACGGGCGCATAGTTCACCAGCACCGCCCCGTCCTCGGGACAGGTCTCGAGCCCCTCGAACTCGCGGCTGCAGAGAGGACAGCGCTTCACGAGGGCCAATCGTAGTCCGGCGACGAAGGCTCGTCACGCACGCGCTCCATCGCCGCTGAGCCGCGGAATCCGGCGGTTGTCTACAACCACTCCCCGGCCGTGGAAGCACGGTCACCCTGCGCATCCGCGTCGCCGGTGTTGACCGTGCCCGCGGGCTCGATCAACAGGACCTCGCACTCGGACTCCGCCTTCGGAAGGTGCTCCACACCGCGGGGAACGATGAAGAACTCTCCCGGGTGAAGGCTCACCGGCTCCCGGTCGCGCAGCTCGATAGTCAGCGCGCCTGAGACGACCAGGAACAGCTCATCGGTTTCCGGATGGGCATGCCAGACGAACTCTCCTTGGAGCTTGGCCAGCTTCAGGTGCAGGTCGTTGAGCTGGCCAACGATCTTGGGTGACCACTGGTCGGTGAACCTGGCAAACGCTGCGGCGAGGTTGACGGCATGATCGGGTCGGGCCATGGGCGCAGTATCGCATCCAAGTGTCCTGCCGCCGAGAGCCGGCTCGACGCCGGCCGCTACCTGGGTGCCGCTGCGATGTACCGCTGGCGTACGGTGTCGATGGCCTGAGCCACCTCCGGGTGACCCTGTTCCATCGCGTGAGCCTTCATCTGCGTGAACAGCGTCCTCGCGTACGCGTTCGCATCGAACGTCGCCGAGCGGCGACGCCCCCCCAACCGGTACGTTTCGTTGAACGCCTCCTCGTGGGCTTCGGCCAGCAACTCGTCAAACAGGGTCTTCTGGTCCTCGTAGCCCGGCGCACTCTGGACCCAGGTCGCCATGGCATCCCGGACCTCCGCGCTGTCGGATCCCTTGTGATAGAACTTCAGGCCGACGACGACGGCGATCACGAAAACGATGCCGCCGGCCGTCCTGAGCCATTTCGGCACCGCCGGCTTCACCGGGACCGACTGATGATGGACCATTCCTCCTGGTTGCGTCTCTCCCGGCACTTTCCCTCCCTGGTGTCTCGGTCTCCGCACTGTCTCACTTGCGGCACCTTCTCCATCGGTGACCTGCCGCGCATGAGTCATGCAGAATCATGCCCTCCCCATGCCAAGGAGCGGTGCGTGGACCCGCCTTGGCGGATCCGTTGGAAGAGCAGAGACGGCCGGCGCAAACCCGAGCGAACGGCCGAGGTCACGCCAGCAGGAAGCTCAGATCCGCACCCGGCTCATGGTCCACCCGCGGCTGGCCGGCTTGGAAAACCACGCCGCCGTTCCTGCCCCGGAGTGTCATCTTCTCCCCCTCCACGTGCAGCATCGCGCCCTCGCGGATCGCCACCACCGGGACTGCGTTCATCTCGTGGAACTCGCGGATCCGCAGCTCCCGGCTCTCCCCCATGTGGGTGCTGTCGGGTTCCGGGTCCAGGAAGTGCGGATTCAGGTTGAACGGAACCAGGGCCAGGGCATCGAAGGTCGGCGGATAGACGATGGGCATGTCGTTGGTGGTCTTGATCGAGAGACAGGCGACGTTCGACCCCGCGCTGGCCCCGACATAGGGCATGCCCTCGAGCACCCGCTTCCGGATCGGCTCCACCAGCCGGTGGCGATACAACAGGTCCAGCAACCGGAAGGTGTTCCCGCCACCAACGAAGACGGCCTCGGCCGCTTCGACGGCGGCCACCGGATCCGCCGCCTCGTGGATCGAGTCCAGCTCGAAGCCCATGTTCTCGAAAGCCTCCCGGGCGGTGGCGGCGTAGGCGTCCAGGTCGGACAGGGCGTAGGGAACGAACAGCACTCGTTTCACTGCGCCCAGGAACGACTTGATCTCTCCGGCACAGTGCTCCAGGTAGCCGCCGCCGTGCTGGGTGGAGTTGCTGATGAGGAGGAGGCGCTTCCGGACCATCGTCTCGAGTGCCCTAATCCTGCAGGCGTCGGCGCAGCTCGGCAACCGCCTGCGCGTGCTCCGGGGGGATGCCGCCCATGTGGATGGCCTGCTCCAAGCGGTAGCGCCCGCGGTCCCGCTGGCCGGCGCGGCCCAGGGAGTCCGCCAGGGCCAGCCAGTCGCTGAACCGGGCGTGCTCCATGGGTGCTCGCGGCAGGATGTCGTCCAGGATGCGTGCGGCCTTCTGGTAATCGCCGCGGCGGTAGCACAGGACGCCGAGGAAGATCTTCCAGGGATCGTGTTCCTGGTCGATCGCGATGCCCGCTTTCAAGAGCTGTTCGAACCCGGTGATGTCGTCATCCTCCAGGGCCAGGCGCAGCAGGTGCTGCCGGGCCGGGTGGTAGTTGGGGGCAAAGTCCAGGGCTGCGTGAAAGTACCGGGCCGCATCCTCGCTGCGCCCCTTGGCAAGGAGAACCACCCCCAGGTCGTGGTTCACCTCGGGCACGTCATTGGCCCTGTCCACGATCCACAGCAGATCGGATTTGAGGGCGTTCTCCAGCGCCTCCTGGGCACCGTCCAGGTCTCCGCGAGCCAACAGGTTCCTGGCCCTGGCTTTCAAGCCGAAGACGAAACGTGGCTCGATCCTGAGGATCTGGTCCACGCAGGCCAGGTACTCGTCGTGTTGCGGGGGTTCGTGGCTTGCGTACTCCCCGGCGGCAATCTGCAGCAGGCTCAACGACCTGGGTTGCACCTTGGCGTCATGGGTGAAGAGGGTGTAGTTGTCCTGCCACACACCCATCCGGTACCAGGTGGTCCACGACGAGGCCACCAACCAGGCAGAGACGACCACCGCGAGCGACCGGCGGGTGGGTGCCCCCCAGCTCCCGTGCGTCTGCAGCAGCCAGGCCACCAGGAACGAGAGCGAGAGGCTGGGTGTGTAGTAGAGGCGCTCGGCGAAGATCGTCTCCAGGCCGAAGGGCACGTTGGAGATGATGAAGCTGAAGCCCAGGAAGGCGGCCATGGCGAGGAACAGCAGGGGCTGCCGCCTTGCGACGCAGAGAGCACCGCCAAGGACCAACACCAGGATCAGCACGGCGCCGATCATGCGTGGGTCGCCGAGGTCCTGGACGAGGGTGAAGGTGTTGGGGCTGTAGTTGCAGCAGGGGGAGAAGGGCGACAGGACCTTGTAGAGGCCGTAGACCCACAGCATCAGCGCCGTCATCCAGCGCACCGCCGGCATCTCGACGCCCGGCAGCTCGTGGAGGAGCGGGTTCGAGAGATAGCTGGGCAGGTAGCCCAGGTGGTAGACGAAGTGGAAGTAGAGCCAGAGGAACAGCGTGACTGCGGGGGTCGCCACCGCCACTCCCAGGAGGAGATCCGTTCCCGGGCGCGTTTCGCCAGAGCCGTGCCCCCAGTGCCGGGCAAGACGCAGGCACGGCAGGAAGCACGCCCACGCCAGGGCACTCTCCTTCGAGCAGAACGCCAGGAACAACAGCAGGCAGCATCCAACGAGGAGACCGATCCTGGCGATAAGGCCCCGACGCAGCGCGGCCAGGTAGACCACCGCGGCGGCGGCGCCGAAGGTGAAGGCCAGGAGCTCGCCGCGGCCCACGATGGAGGCCACCGGCCCGCTGTGGATGGCGTGGAGGCCGAACACTGCCGCCGCGGCGAGGGCGGGCCAACCCCGAACCGCGCGGCCCGCCACCTGCATCAGGAGCAGCCACACCAGGAAGGTGTTGAGGACCTGGAGGAGGACATTCAAGAGATGCTGGGGGAGCGCGCTGACCTCCTTTGCCTTGGGGTCCTTGGCCGCTGTCGCCGAGGCCTCCAGGGACCTGCCCAACAAGGTGTAGACCAGGGCGTAGCTGAGCACCGTCACCGGGCGGTAGCCCCGGCTGGTCTCGTTGGCACCGCGCAGGTAGTGGGAGGAGAAGTACTCCGAGAGCGGCTGCAGCTCCGCGACCATGGGATGCGGTTGGCCGTGGATCTCCGGCATGGCCGAAGATCGGTCGTCGTACACGTACTCGTTGTCCAGGGACGGGGCGTGAACGAGAAACACCACGGACAGGAGCAGCGCCAGGGGCAGCCTCCACCCCATGGCTAACGGGGCAGCTCCTGCTGCAGCTCGAGCAGTTGTGCGGCGAAGCCCGGCTCCACACGATGTTGCAACAGCAGCTCGATCACCCCACGGGCTTCGGCAACGGCTCCGGTCCTGGCCAGGGACTCCACCAGGGCAATCGACGGGATCCGGTCCAGAACCCCCCGCGGGAACAGCTCGCGCATCGCGGGTCGCAGGTACGCGACCGCAGCGGAATAGTTGCCTCGCCTGTGGGCCCAGATGCCGCGGTGCATTTGGAACAGGGCGTGGTCGGGATGGCCGGGCCCTGGGTCGCCCTCCGTCAGGAGCTGCATTGCCGCGGCCTCGTCGTTCTCCTCGTAAGCCACCTTGAGCAGCTGGCTACGCGCCAGGAAGAACTGCGGGTCCATCGCCAGCACCCTGCGCCAGCTGTCCTTGGCCTCCTTGATGCGGTCGGTCGCCGCCATCACGTTGGCAAGGTTCATGTAGATGGATGGGCCGTCCCTTTCCAGCTCCAGGTGACCGGCGGCAAGCGCCTTCCTCAGGTACTCCTCGGCCTCCTTGTACTTCTTCCTGTTGAAGAGGGTGACCCCGAGCTCGTTGTAGGGTATCGCGTTCTCCGGGTCGTGCTCCATGACGATGTCGATATGGTGCCGCCACATCTTCCAGTCCTCCTTGAGGCGGTAGATCCGGGCGGCGTTCATGTTCATCCCCGAAGACAGCGGCTGCTTCCTGGCGTCGGTCAGGAACAGGGCTTCGTTGTTCTTCCAGTCGTAGCTGCGGCGATGCCCTACCCAGCAACAGGCGGCAAGCCATGCAAGGAGGCCAAGGCCGAGGGAGACGGCAAGAGCCCTGTGCGGTGCTGCAGCCGCGGCAAGCCAGGCCACCAGGAAGCCCTGGCCCAGGACCGCGGTGTAGAGCAGGCGCTCGCCGAACACGGTCTCGATTGGCAACGGGATGTTCGAGGTGATGAACGTGAAGCCAAAGAACGCCGCCATCGCCAGGAACAGGAGCGGGCGCCTGCGCGCGGCCAGCAGGCCCGAGACCAGGACCGCGGTCAGCACCACCAGGGCCGAAAGGAAGCGCAGGCCCAGGTAGGTCTCAGGGAGGTCAAACACCGGGCCACCGTAGTCCGAGACCAGGAAGTACGGCCAGAACAGCTTCCAGATGCTGAAGCCCAGGATCATCACCGCGGACGGAAAGCGGGCCACGAAGCCCGATCGGTAGAGGGGGTTGGCCTGGTGGGGCACGTCGAAGGCAGTGCCGCCGTGTCCCACCTGCAGCAGGGCCCAGAGGATGAGCCAGGCCATGAGCACGGTCCCCAGGGACCACGCCCAGTGAGGCAGCTGGCGCAGCACCTCGCCGGTGACGGACGTCGCCGGGTCCTGCCGCAGCCTCCGAGCCAGGACGTAGAGGACGGAGAACACCACCCACGCCAGGGCGCTCTCCTTGGAGCAGGCCGCCAGAAACAGGAGCAACGCGGCCAGCACGAGGCGCCAGGCTCGGCAGCGACCGACAGCGCGGTCCATGGCCGCGGCGTAGCAGAGGCAGCTGCCGGCACCGAATACGAAGCCGAAGAGTTCGCCGCGGCCCACGATGGAGACCACCGGGTCGCTGTGCACCGAGGTGAGGCCGAACACCGCCGCACCCAGGAGCGCGGGAACACCGTCACCACACATTCCGGCGATCAGCAGGTAGCAGAACAACGTAGCGAGGACGTGCAGCCCCAGGTTGAGGACGTGGTGGGGCATGGGGTCGTCGGTGAAGGGGTACGCACCGCCGGTCTTGGGCTTCCTGAACAGGTGATGGGTGACGGCATAGCTCAGGACCGTGACGGGCCGGAAGCCGCGGCCCTCGGAGGGCATCCCGTAGCCCATGGGGCGGCTGAAGTAGTCCCAGAGGGACAGCTTCGGATAGTCCCGCACCATGACGTTGATCCCCTGGAGTTCTGTCTCCACCTTGGCATACACAGCGTCGTCGTATGTGAAGTCGTTGTGCACTGCAGGTGCGAACACCGCGGCGCTCAGCACCAGGACCAGCAGGAGCCACGGCCAGTTGCGCCCACCCAGCCCTCTCATCGTGGAGACCCTCCCAGCTGGCGGATCTTCGCCTCGACGCGGGCCTTTGCCTCGGGAGGGAGCTGCGGGTCCAAGAGCACCTGCTCCAGGATCCCAACCGCTTCGCCCTGGCGCCCCAGGGCCTCGAGACAAGCCGCCAAGGGCACGCGGCAGCGACGCCGCTCCTCGGGCACGCGGCTCTTGTGAGCGCGGCCAAGGAGCTCGGCGGCGACCTCCAGGCGCCGGTCCTCGAGGTGCATCAACCCCAACTCCAGGGCAAAGCCGCTCACGTCCGGCCGGACCGCCAGACCCTGTTCCAACAGCCGTCCCACCCGCTGGCGGTCGCCGCGGGCGCGGGCCAGTCGAATGAGCGCCCACCGCACCGCGGCGTGCGCCGGAAAGTCCTCGAGCAGCTTCTCGAGGAGGGCCTGCCCCTCCTGCTGGCGGCCGTTTCGGAGCAAGAAGTCCGCGAGCTGGGTGTTGGCTTCGACCCGCAGGGGCTGGATGGCGATGGCCGAGCGCAGGTGCTCTTCCGCCAGCCGCAGGTCGCCACGCCGCTCGGCGATCTGGCTCAGCTGCCAGTAGAGCTTCATGCCATCGTGGCGCGGATGGTAGAGGGGCGAGCGGAGGGCCTCCCGGACATAGCCTTCGGCCTTCTCGAGGTCGCCGAACTTGAGGTGGTAGTAGGCCAGCATGTTCAGTGCCAGGGGGGACCTGGGCTCGATCTGGTAGGCCCGCCAGATGTTCTCGTACCAC
>QJVU01000528.1 GCA_003235605.1 Planctomycetota bacterium
AAATTGCTCGAGAACGTGAACCCGCTCACGGTCACGACACCATTGGCGTCGACACAGGAAGCGTCCACGTAGTCTCCGGAGCTCCCCCCCACAAGAGTGGAGTAGACGAGTTGGGCGCTGCCGGACTTGCTCGGGTCCAGCCGGCTCACGAAGATGTCCGGGAGGCCGCTGTGGGTCGTGGAGTAGGCACCGCTCGTGGTCGGGAAACCACTCGACTGTGTCTCCCCCGTCACCGTGATAACGCCGTTGCTGTCGACGGAGAGGGCATCCAGCAGGTCGTCCCCACTGCCACCCAGGAACGTGGAGTAAACGAGCTGTGCGGTTCCCGACTTGCTGGGGTCCAAGCGGCCGACCCAAGAGTCCAGATTGCCGTTGTGGGTCGCGTCATAGGCGTTGCTCATGGGAAAACCGGTGGACTGGGTCCTGCCGGCCACGGTGATCACACCGTTGGCGTCCTCGTGCACCGCATAACAGTAGTCCGGCGAGCTGCCACCCAGATATGTGGAGTAGACGAGCTGCGCACTGCCGCCCTTGCTGGGGTCCAGCTGGCACACGAACACATCGTCGCTGCTGTTGTGGGTCGTGTCGTAGGCGTTTACCAACGGGAAGTTCGTGGACTGGGTCCGCCCCGACATCGAGACGACACCGCTGGCGGACACGAACACGGCGTACGGAGTATCCTCGGCGCTGCCCCCCAGGTACGTGGAGAAGAGGAGCTGCGCGCTACCGCTCTTGCTGGGGTCCAGCTGGCTCAGAAAGCCGTCAACGTTGCCGTTCGGAGTGGTGTCGTAGATGCCGCTGGTCGTCGGATAGTTGGTCGAGCTTGTGGGTCCTGCCACCGTCACCACTCCTCTGGCGTCCACGGCAACCGCCCGGGCCCGGTCGTCCGCGGATCCTCCCAGGAACGTCGACCAGATCAGACCCGGATCGATAATGAGCCCGGTCGCACCATCCCAGCCTGAAGCCTCGAATCCGAACCGGGCTGAGTCGAGCACCACGAACTTGCATGCGATCTCTCGCTTCCCGCCATCCGCGTCGACCTGCCATGTCTTGGGCTTGGGTTGAGTCACAGGGCCCAACTCCGTGTCGATGACCAGCGAACCATCGCTTTGCATCGAGAGACCTCGAGCGCCCGCGACGTGCACGGTCACGAGCGACAGATCGGCACCCGGCTGCAGCAACAGATCGTACTCGGGAACGTGGTTCGAGTCGCGAAGCCTGAGGTCGATACCCGGGTACAGTTTCTCGTAGCGCACCGAGCCATAGAGCGGCACGCCGGTCCTCCAACGGGTCTTGTCATTGCCAAGGAAGTAGTTGTGGTGCCCGGGCAGCTTCTGCTCGCCGAGGATCTGGGGCAAGTGCGCATCGCCCTCGAAGGTCATTCGGAGGGCAAGGCCGCGTGTCCCGCGACCAACCTCTCCATCAGAGCCCATCGCCTGGCGCTCAACCACGTCAAGGACCCAGCCTCGATCCTCCAGGAACAAAGTCATTGGACCGCTTCGGTGCACGAACTTGGCTCGGTGCTCCCACTGGCCCAGGTTGGGGACGAAAACCGCCTGGTTCCGCAACATGGCATTGACCTGGGCTTTCGACGCGACCTTCAAGGCGGAGGTTGGCTGAGAATCTGGTGCAGGAGCAGGACCGAGCACCACAGCGCCAACAGCAACCGTGGCCACTATTACGGCCGGAATCAGCCAGTTAGACATTGCCATAGAGGAGACACCCAGGAGCGCGACACGTTGCATGTTTGACCTCAGGTCTGGTGAGAGAGGTTCGACAGCATACATGTGACTGCCCATGTAGTGCAATGTCAGCGGGGGTGGCAATGTTCGTCGGTGCTTCGACCGCCAAGTGATCCTCGTAATGCAAACCGGTTTGTCATTGCGCCCGCCGTGTCATTCCGCGCTCCGTTGCGCAACCAATGCACCGAATGCGCTCGAGACAACGTGGAAGAAGCGTGACGTAACTGTTTTGCCTCGCCGCCGAATCCCGTACCCAGGGCCGAATGTGATTGCACGTTGCCGGATTTCAAAATGGGTGAACCGAAGGATGACGACAATGAACATCGTGTCACGTCCCGATCAAAGGGAGCGGCGAGGGGCGTAACGCCGCGCGCGCTGGCGAGGCAGCGTCCTTCCGCTCAGAATTCGTACTGGGGCATCACCCAGCTCTCGGCTCGAGCCGCCTCCACCCAGGCTTCCACGTCCGGGTGATGCCAGATCGCGTTCGCATAGGCCTTGCAAACATCGTCCAAGTCCACCCCATACGTACGGAACCTGCTCACGACCGGAGCAAAGAAGGCGTCGGCGATGGTGAAGGACCCGAACAGGAACGCGCCAGCCTGTTGGTGAGCTTCGCGGCAGTCCAGCCAGGCGTGCCGGATCCGCAGGATGTCCCGCTTCACATCGTCGTCGGGCACCCGATCCGGGTAGTTGCCGCGGATGTTCATCGGCATTTTCTCCCTGAGGGCAGTGAATCCGGAGTGCATCTCGCAGGCCAGGCTCCTTGCCCAGGCACGTTGGCGCGAGGCCGCGGGCCACAGGCCGGCGCTGGGGAAACACTCCGTCAGGTACTCTGCGATCGCCAGGGAGTCCCAGACGGCAAGATCGCCATGCTTCAGGACCGGCACCCTGCCTGCCGGCGTGTATCGAGCCTTCTGCTCCAGGATGTCCGGCGCTGCCAGGTTCAGCGACACCTCGTCGAACTCGGCACCTGTCCGCTTCATGCAGAGCCAGGCGCGCATCGACCAGGAGGAGTAGTTCTTGTTGCCTAGGATCAGGCTCAACTTGGTCATGACCGGGACATGTTAGATGTGCGCCCGGAGGATTGCATGACAGGAGTTCTGCAAGCTGCCACAATCCCCGGCCATGCCGACGGACCAGGTCATCGTGTTCGCCGTCCTCGTGGCATCGCTCGCGTTGTTCGTCTGGGGACGGTGGCGGTACGACATCGTCGCCGTGATGGCGTTGCTCGCACTCGTGGTGGCCGGTGTAGTGGACGGTGACGACGCGTTCGACGGTTTTGGCCACCCGGCTGTCGTCACCGTTGCCGCAGTGCTGGTCATCAGCCGTGGCCTCAGGAACTCCGGGGTCGTGGACTTGATGTCCCGGCTCCTGTCGTCTGTCGGTAACAGCTGGAAGCTGCACAACGGGATTCTGATGACCAGCGTTGCGGTGGCGTCGGCGTTCATGAACAACGTCGGTGCCTTGGCTCTGATGATGCCGGTTACCCTGGAATCGGCCGATCGTCAGAAGACGTCGCCGGCGACGTTACTGATGCCTTTGGCCTTTGCCGCCATCCTCGGCGGCATGGTCACGATGATCGGCACCCCTCCCAACGTGATCATCGCCAGCATCCGCGTCGAGGCGGGTGCATCCACGGTTCCTTTTGCCCTGTTCGATTTCTCACCGGTCGGCCTGAGCGTGGCGGTCGTCGGCGTGTTGTTCGTGACCTTGGTGGGCTGGCGGCTCATCCCCAAGGAGAGGGTCGGCCAGGCTTCACCCCAAAACCTGTTTCGCATCGGCGAGTACATCACGGAGGTGCTCATCGACAAGGAGTCCGAGTGGGTGGGGAGGAGCATCCACGAGCTCGAGGAATACGAGGACGTGGAGATCGTGGTGGTCGGGCTCATTCGGGACAAGAAGCGCAGGCTGGCACCATCGCGGGTGACGCGGTTCATGGCCGAGGACATCGTGATCCTGCGCGCCGATCCCGCGGACCTTCCTGCGCTGCTGGATGGATCAGGCCTCACCCTGGTGAGCGGCTTCGAGGCGAAGACCGAGACTCTCCGGTCAGAGAACGTGGACGTGATCGAGGCGGTGGTGCCCCCGGATTCGCCGCTGGTCGGGCGGACGTTGCGCAGCTTGCACCTGCGCAGCGACGGCGGGGCGAACCTGCTGGCGATGGCCCGAGGCGGCGTGGCCATGCGCGAGAGATTGCGCAACGTCAAGTTCCGCGGCGGTGATGTCCTGCTGCTGCAGGGCGATGCACCGAGGCTTGCGGAGATCGCTACCTCGGAGGGCCTGCTCCCGCTGGCGGGCCGCTACCTCCGCATTGGCAAGCGGCGCCGTCCGCTCACGGCGATCGGCCTGTTCGCGGCGGGGTTGTTGGCTGCGGCGATGGGTTGGCTGCCGGCAGCAGTTGCCCTGTGCCTGGTGGTCCTGACCTATGTGCTCCTCGACTATGTATCGCTCAAGAACATCTACCAGTTCGTGGATTGGTCGATCATCGTGTTACTCGGAGCGATGATCCCTGTCGGTGAGGCGCTGCAGACCACGGGCGGCACCCAACTGCTGGCGGGAAGCCTTGTCAACCTTGCGGACTGGCTGCCGCCGTGGGCGATCCTGACGCTGCTCATGGTGATTACGATGACGCTCTCCGACGTCATCAACAATGCTGCAACCGCAGTGATCATGGCACCCATTGGAGTCTCGATCGCCAACCAGATGCAGTGGTCGCCTGACCCGTTCCTGATGGCGGTGGCGGTGGGCGCGTCTTGCGCGTTCCTCACGCCCATCGGCCACCAGTGCAACACCCTGATCATGGGGCCTGGTGGCTACCGTTTCGGCGACTACTGGCGCATGGGGCTGCCCCTCGAGATCCTCATCGTGGTGGTGTCGGTCCCGCTGATCCCGGTGTTCTGGCCGCTCACCGGCTGAAGACCTTCTCCCGTTGATACTGGAAGTAGATGTCCACGAATGCCCGCATCTGCTCCTTGAAGCGCTCCCCGAAGGAGAGCATCAAGATCTGGCGCACGATGCGGCGGGTGGGGTCGTCGTCGGAGTTCTCCGACCCGGCGGAGCCATCGGAGCCATCGGCCCCACCACGCCCTTCAGGGGCTGGCGAGCCTCCACGGCCTCGACGGGCACCACGGCCCCTGCCCGGGAGCTGCACGAACGATCCACCTCCCGCCTTGGCAATGGCGCGGAACTGTCGGGCCGGACCCCGACCCACCGCAATCGTCGAGATGAGGAACGGCCGCGCTTCCTGCTTGCCCTCCTTTGCACGAACACCCGTTACGGGGGCCACCGCCCCCCGGCCAGCTACGACAGCGGCAGGCTTCTCATGAGCGTCGCGTGCCAGCCGTATGGCGCGGTCTTCGGCCTCCGGGTGGGGAGGTGAGTCGCCGATGAGGATCACGACCTTGTTGGTCGTGGTTTTCCACTTCATCCTGGGGCTGAGGGCGATCTCGAGACCCTTCTCCACGCGCTCCGGGATGTCGCCCCCACCACCGGCAACGATCTTGCCCAGCTTGTCCCGCACCTGCTTGACGTTGGCAGTGAGCGGAACCAGCAGGCGAGCGCCGTCCTTGAAGTCACCGAAGTCCCGGTAGTGGACCAGGCCCATGCGGAATCGGGGGGCAATGCCCTGGAGGATCACGATGATCTCGGTGAGGGCGTCCCGTGCCCGGTCGATGGTGGGTTGCATGCTGCCGGTGGAGTCGATGCAGATCGCCAGGTCGAGGCCGGCGTGGCGCAGGTCGAAGGCCCGCTCGACGAATGTGGACACCACCGTGTGCCCACTCTCCGCTTGCCCTGCCTGCTCCGGTTCCCGCCAGGCGGCAGGGGCATAGCGGTCCCGCTCCCGGCTCCACCAGGATGACCAGGCCGCCGGGCCTTCTGCACCGGCGGCCGGCGCCAGGCGCTTGAGGACTTCCTGGACCCGACTCCGGAAGAAGCGGTTGTCCTTCTGGAGCTGTTTGGACACGAGCTCCTCCACCAGCTCCTTGGACACCGCGGCGGGGAGCTGCGCGGGATCGGTGCGGAGCAGCGCTTCGATGCCGTAGGCCCGCAGCCTGCGGTCCTTGTCGCGCAGCGCTTGGAGGACCATCCGGCTTCCCACGGGATGCCACTTCTCCCCCAGCGAGAGCAACACCACCCCGCGAAGAGCCCAGTGATCCGCGGTTTCGTAGTAGGCCACCATCGCCTCGGTGGCTTTCATCGAGTGGCCCCCAGGCTGGGCAGCCAGGTTCAGCAGACCGACAAAGGAAGCTGTGATCAGGGAGAGGGCTCGAGGCATGAAAGCAGGTGGCAAGTGAGGGGACGGCCAGGGAGACTCTACTGCGCCGCCGTCGGGCCGCGGTAACAGCTTTGGAACTTTGCAGACGCTGCGGACCGAGGGGGCTACTTCCAGGCCTTCCAGATCTTGTGATAGGCCTCGATACCCGAATCCCAGCTTCGCTCCCAGGCCTGGAACCGCTGCCAAGCCTTCTTCTGCTTCTTGGAGAGCCTCTTCTGGGACTTGTGCCACTCTGCCATCTTGCTGCGGAGATCTACGGGATAGCCTTCGTAGAGGAATGCCGAGGGGAGCTCCTGGAGGACCACGCCGACCTTGTCCTTGTCGTCCTTCTCGTGGTACCAGGCCTTGAAGATCTTCGAGACCGCCTTCTGCTGATCCGCGAGGGCTTGGTCATACCCGATGGCCTTGATGTAGTCCTCCACGGTGTCCACTCCGCGGAAGTCCTCGCGCAGGGAAACCAGGTGACCCAACCACGGCTTGTCGCTCAGGCGCAGGTCCTTCCTGGAACTCACGTACTTGCGGAGCGCCTGCACGTGGGTTGCACCCTCCGCCTCGATGCGGTCCGCCAGCTTCCTTGCCGCGGCCACCTCCTCCGGTCCTGCGTTGTCGAAGGGGCGGACCGGCCCATCCAGGAACCGTCTCAGGACATCACGCGCGCCAGCATACCCCACCGGTGTCGAGTACTGGTACTCGTCCCGCCCCTTCCTGGCGAGGCTGGCTTCCGCTGCGGCCAGAGCCAGCCGGGGGTCCTTGGTGGTCATGCCCTCGCACCACGCCAGCACCTCGTTGGCCCGCACTGCGTTCGGCCAGTGGTTGTAGCCCGGAAGCCGACGAAGGTGCAGCATCGGGAACTTGAGGCTGGCGTAATGGTCGCGGCTACCCACGCTCTGACGGTACGGCACCACCGGGTCGGCGGTGCCGTGCATGAACGCGATCGCGACCTTCCTGACCTCCCTGCCGGTCTTCGACGAGCTCCAAGCCCCCGAGGCGTGGGCGGCGACTCCGGCCACCTGGTCGGGATGTTCGCCGGCAAAGTAGATGGCGAAGAAGCTGCCCTGGCTGTGGCCGTAGAGGAAGGTGTGCCGAATGCGTAGCTGCGACCGGATCTCCTCGAGGAGGGCAGACAGGGCGGCCACGTCTTTGGGCTTGTCGAGGAAGTTGTAGCGGTCCTCGC
>QJVU01000163.1 GCA_003235605.1 Planctomycetota bacterium
AGGAAACAGGTCGGCCTCCACCGGTTCGAATCCCGCGTTCAGGATGCCTCGGTAGTTGACGCCCCTGCCTGCCGGCAGGTCGAGGCAGAGGCCCTTCGGCGTGACGCCCTCCAGCAGGCGCTGGATGTCGCCATATGCATGACCTGAGCGCCTCAACCGGAAAGGTCGGGCCCGGCTCTCGGCTCTGCACCGGTGGTCTTTTCGAAACCTCACCGTACCTGTCTCCTGGATCTCTATCGATCGCCCGCGGACAGGTCTTGATGGCCCCGGTACGGCGCTCGCAAATCCCGCGCGCAGTGCGGTAGCCGGACTGGCGGCCCAAGCAAGATAGAAGTGCCAGAGGAAATGCAGGTTCCGAGCCCCTAACCTCGGGCCAGCGTGAAGCTTCCGGATCTCCTCACCTCGCTCAACGAGTGGCTGAAGCGGTCGCCAGCCTACATGGTGCTGATGGCCCTCGCCGTCGGGCTCCTGGCCGGCTACGGCGCGGTTGGATTCCGCATGTTGATCGGTTTCCTGCAGAGCATCTTCTGGCAAACGGACTCGTTTGGGATCGAGGCGGTCTCGGCGTTTCCCGCCTACGCGATAATCCTGATCCCCGGAATCGGTGGCTTGGTCGTCGGGACTCTGGTGCGCTTCGTCTCTCCAGAGACGCGGGGGCACGGTGTACCAGAGGTCATGGAAGGCGTCGCCCTCCGCGGCGGGTTCCTTCGCTCCCGCGTGGTGGTCGCCAAGGCGTTCGCGTCCGGAGTCACGATCGCATCGGGTGGCTCGGTCGGCAGAGAAGGTCCTATCGTGCAGATCGGGTCGGCCATCGGGTCGAGCATCGCCCAGATCCTGAAGCTTGGCTCCCGGCGCATGCGGACCCTGGTGGGCTGTGGCGCTGCCGCGGGTGTTGCCGCGACCTTCAATGCACCGATCGCCGGCGCCTTGTTCGCCGTCGAGGTCATCCTTGGGGACTTCGCTGTTCCACAGTTCTCGCCGATCGTCATCTCCTCGGTGGCTGCGACTGCCCTGAGCCGGGAGTACCTGGGAAACACACCCGCGTTCGAGATCCCGCACTATGACCTCGAGCAACCTGGCGAGCTCGTGGTCTACGTGGTCCTGGGTGTGCTTGCAGCGCTGCTGGCGGTGACGTTCATGAAAGCCCTGTACGCCACCGAGGACGGCTTCGGCCGGATGCGGTTGCCCTGGCCGTTGCGCACATGCATCGGCGGGCTGCTGGTGGGCACGATTGCCCTTGCATACCCGCAGGTCATGGGGGTGGGCTACGAGTCGATCACCGAAGCCCTGGTCGGCTCTCCCACGGTGACGTTCCTGTTGGCGCTGATCGGCGCCAAGCTCCTGGCGGTGTGCATCACGCTCGGATCGGGAGGGTCCGGTGGCGTGTTCGCGCCGTCGCTGTTCCTGGGAGCGCTGCTCGGAGCTCTCGTCGGCTGCGGGGCTGGAGCCCTGTTTCCGGGGCAGGTTGCGCCTCCAGGTGCCTACGCGCTGGTCGGCATGGGCGCCGTCGTGGCGGGTGCAACGCACGCACCGATCACTGCAATCCTGATCCTGTTCGAGATGACCGGTGACTACCGGATCATCCTCCCGCTCATGACCTCCTGCATCATCGCCACCCTCCTCGCCACGCGCCTCTCGCGGGAGTCGATCTACACCCTCAAGCTGGCCCGGCGGGGGGTGCACATCCGGGCTGGCCAGGACATCGACCTGCTGCGGAGGGTTCCGGTCGTGGACGTGATCCGCAGGGATGCGCCGGTCGTCTCGCCAAACGAACCGCTGGAAGAACTGATGCGGAAGTTTTCCGAGGCACCGGGAAGCTCCATCTATGTCGTGGACGGTGAGAACCACGTGCGGGGGGTCGTGTCATTCAGCGAGTTGCGCCGGGTCCTGCAAGACATGGATACCCTGCGAAACCTGCTCGTGGCCGATGACATCACCACGCCGCGTTTTCCCAGCGTCTCGGCGCAGGACACGCTGGACACGGTCCTCAAGCAGTTGGACCTTGGTTATCGCGACGAGCTGCCCGTTCTCGACAATGGCCGGTTGGTCGGCGTCGTGCACATGGAGGACGTGATCTCCAGGTATCGCAAGGAAGTGCTCAGGCGACAGTAGCCATACCCACCAGAGAGTGGCCGTTCCGTCTGGCTAGCCCTTTTCCTCTGCCAGGTCCCAGGTCTCGAGGATCACCGTGTAGTTGTCAGGATCCACCTGCCGGGCCAGCCTCCGGAGCCGGTCCACGTTCTCGTCATTCTCGTCCTGGCGCTTCTTGCAGCGGGCCAGCCGGATGTAGGCCATGCCGTTGAGGGGGTCCATCTCGATGACCTTCTGGAAGGACTCCGCTGCCTCCGCGTACTTGTCCTTCCGGTACTGCGCCTGCCCCAGGTAGTACCAGGTCAACGGGTTCTTGCTGCCGGCCTCGATCGCCTCGTTGAAGAGTCGCTGGGCCTTGATTGGCATGTCGGACCAGAGCGCGAACTGGCCGGCACGGAGCTTTCCCCGTGGCCCGACTGCCTTCAGCCCACGGACGTAGTCATGCCACTCTTTCTCGAGGTCCTTGAGGTCTCTGACCCCGAGGTAGCGCTTCAGCGCCGCCTTCTGCTCCTCCGGGGTGACCGTGCGCATCCGGTAGCCGTCGGGCTCCGTGCGCTTGATCGAGCTGTCTTTGGCAAGACCCAGGTAGAACTTCTTGAACTTGGTCTCGTACCTCTTGTTCTGGCCGTGGAACACGAAGTGCATGAACGACCATGCCCAGGCATAGTGCAGGGCGCTGATCCCCCGGGCAGTCTCGTCGATCAACTGCTCCAGGCCCATCCACTCCGCCTCGCCGACGTCGGTGCTGGTGCCGCTCTTGCTCTTCAGGTTCGCCTTGATCCTGTCCTGGATGACCGCAAGGCGTCCCTCCTGGATGGCACCCACCGTCATCTTCTTGGTCTTCTTGTCGTACTCGCTGGCGCCGTAGTACTCAGCAAGTCCCTCGTTGACCCACAGCGGGTAACGGAAGGTGGGGTCGATGAGATACGTCAGGTAGTGGTTGGCTTCGTGGAACATCACGTCATACGTGTAGTCCTCGTCCATCCGGTCATAGAAGAAGTCGAGCTCGATCGGCTGCACGAACCGGAAGTATCCGAGCACTCCCCCGGGCGCGCCGCTGACCTGATGGAAGTAGTCCTCGTCGTGATAGAAGCACACCTTCAGCCTGCCCAGTTTGCGCGGCTTCCTGATCCCCCACTCCTTGGTGAACTCCTTGTAGTAGGTCTCCATCATGTTGGAGAAGTCCTTCATCACCCGCGGGTCGATGGTGTACTCGAACTGGAAGTTCTTGGTCTTGGTGATGTGACGGTCTTTCCAGGCTTGATGAGCCTTGGCCTCCTTGATCCTTTCCTCTCGCTCGGCCTTGATCTTGACCTTCGCCTGCTCGGCGCTCTTGGCCGACATCCAGCGGCCGTTGAAATAGACCATGCCCTTGTCGACCTTGGCCTGGTCTTCGGCGGACAGCTTGCGGTAGGTTCCGTCTGCTGCGCGAGCGGTGCTGTCCAAGATCATGTGCTCCGGAATGAACACATCCCCATGCTTGAAGTGGATCGTGATCCCTGTCTCCGTCCGGGTCATCTTCTGGTCCAGAACGAACCGCCCGTCCTTGAGCTGCACGCTGTCTTGAGCGACAACGGAGATCGCGAGCACGAACGAGATGGAGACGACGGCGAACATCCTCATGGGGCTCTTCCTCATTACTTGCAAAACCTCGCGTAGGCCTTGTTCAGGCTTTCCCACTCCTTGTCGCTCCAGTTGCAGAGCTTGTCGTTGACCATCTTGAGGAGTGCGGTGCGCTGCTTGGCTCCGGACTGGCCGCGCTTGGTGGCCGCTGCCTCCTCTTCCTCTTCCGTGGCGGCTGCCGGTGTGGCTTCAACCGGGTGTTCGGCCTTGTACTTCACGGCCGCCTCGATCGACTCCTTCATGTAATCCAGTATGAAATCCCGTCCCCTGAGGACCTTGTGCCGCTTGCCCGGTCCTTCGAGGAACCGGAGCAGGTTCACGAACTGTGCGTCGATGTAGAGCTTGGCCTTGTTGCCTTTGACGTAGTCCTCGTACGTCATGTTCATGAGCTCCCGGGCGCTCTTTACCCCGTCCTTTCGCCGTAGCTCGTTGAACGCCTCCTTCTCGTGATCATCGGGCTTGAACAGCATGCTCCTGCCCTTCGCCGTCGCGGTATCGAAGTAGTCCCAGAGCGCCCAGTGCAGCCACACAGGCAAGTACTGATAGAGGTACTTGTCCTTGTCGTAGATGTACTGGTTGAACAGCCCATAGAACATCGTTCCGAAGCTCGCGCCGGCCGTGCCTTCATCCCGGTCTTCGTAGGCCACCACCTCCCGGTCCTCGGCGCTGAACGCGTCACCTGAGCCCTGGCGGTAGGCCTTGTACTCATCGTAGTCCTTGCAGACCCGCAAGATGCCCTTCATGACGTACTCGTCGTTGACGCGGCCCAGGCGCTTTTCCAGCCATCCTCGACAGGCCTCGGCGGCAGCCGTGATGCGCGCCGTGAACTTCTTCTCGGCGTGGCTGAGGATGTAGAAGTGCTTGGTCTCCTGGACCGTCCACCCTTCGGGAAGGCTGTCGATCGCCTTCTTGGCGCGCTCTTTCTCGATCAGCGAGCGGCGCTTGAACCGCTCCTCCAAGGGCAACGCCTTCCACTCGTTCCGGTCCCACTCCGTCGGCGTGGCTTGGCCAGTACCGCCGGCGCTGGCGTCCTGGGCCCGGGAAACGAACCGGAAGCTGCGCAGCGGCCCCAAGGCATCGGACTGCAGCTTCTTGAAGTGGTGTTCGAGGAACTCGAACTCCACCGCAAAGTCGGCCTGCTGGCCATGGAAGACCCAGCAGATGTATCGCAGTCGAGCCAGGGCGCCCTTCTCCACCTTGATCTGGAACCGGGTGACCTCCAGATCACCTTCCTTTCCGTTCTCCTCCTCGTGCACGAACCAGCCGCCCTTGCTGAGGTTGCGCTTGCAATAGTCCTTGTAGTCCTGGTACGGCAGCTTCAGCTTCGTGATCTCGCTCTCGCCGGCCTTGACGGTTTCGCGCATCTCCTTGATCAGTTTGTGGTCGAACATGATGACCCGCATGAGAGGCCGGTGGACGTACGAGTCGTCGAGCTTGTGGTGACCTTCGTACTCCTTGTTGGACTGGAACTGGGCGACAATCCACTTCTCGTCCACCTGGGTCGGGACCTGGGTCCACTTGGAGGGCACCTTCACCTTGAAGCCTTTTTCGGGATCTTCGTAGGTCCCGCGACTCAGGGTACCCTGCCCGGGCAGGAGGTTTGCGCAGGTCAGAATCGCGATCTGCAGAGCTGAGGCTAGGGCGGAGCGGCGAGGGGTCATGACGGGTCTCCTCCTGGATAGAAGAACGCGAGAACAGATGATAACGGCTGGCGGATCTAGAGGGAGAGCAGGATTTCGGTCGAGCGGTACCGGGGAAAGCTGCCCGGCGCCTGCACGGGTGACCACACAACGGCCAAGATCACAGACGGTTCCGGCGTCCCGGGGATTCAGGACCCAGACACATCCGCCGTGTGGGGCTCCTCGTGACCCTGCTGGCTGGCCAGCGCGAACAGCGCCTCGCGGAACCGAGTGTGCCCGCAGACCAGGCGATCCACACCGGCTTCCGAAGGTGCGCCCTTGCCACGCACGATCCCAAGCAGCCGCTTCTTCTCGCCCGGGCTCCAGGAAGACAGGTCGGGAATCATGCACAGGATCGGTGCCAGCATGCGCCACGCGCGGCGCCGCGGAGACGACTCCCTGCCCATGTCCGCTTCACCCAGGATGCGGGCAGCGCGTCGGATGCACTGCTGCTCGGCGCGGGGCCCGGCGACGCCGAACCTCTCGGTGAGAAAGCGGCTCTGGCGCAGGCCGATGGCGCCGAGGTTGATCTTGCGGCACTCCCCTGCCGAGAGGTCGAGGTGTGCCTGGGTGTGCGAAAGCCGGCGCAGCATCGCGACGCTGGACCGACGGGTGGGATCGGCTCGCATCCTTGCCTCCTCCTCGCGCGCCAGCGCTTCCACCTTCGGGTTCGAGGCCACGAAGCCCATCTTGCGGTAGAACCAGAACGCACCCGAGCGGATCGCCGCGGGGTTCCCCTCACCCATGCCGTAGGCTGTGAGGAAGAAGTACCGTGCCCCCAGGACGTGGTGGATGGCCCGCATGAACTGGGGGTAGATGAAGCGGGTCTCCCCGCCGCGGAACTCGGGGAACAGGTTGAGCCCGATCTCGCAGCACCCGAGGGAGACAGATGCCGGACCATAGGCGATGGGCACGCCATTCTTCAGCACCAGCACGCAATAGTGGCATTCGAGAGGATCACGGTAGGCGGGCACGACGCCCATGAGCGCGACCTGAAGACCTCGGTCACACCGACACAGCGCGACGTCTCGAGGGTTGGCGTAGGTGAGGGTGCGGATCTCGAGGTTGCGTGCGCTCAGGCTCCGGGTCGCCAGATCGATAATGGCTTCGCCGGCTGCGGTGGCAATGCTGCATGCGTCGCCCTTGAAGGGGCGGCGGATCTGGGCTGCCAGCGGTTGCCGCGTTCGCTCGATGTCCTTCCTCTGGTAGTGCACGCGGTCGACAGGCAGGACAATCTCGCAGCGAGCCGTTCCCGGTTCGGCCAGCCGGTAGCGGATCGGCACCGCACAGGTCTCGAAGATCAGATCCCGCGCCGCGTTGTCGAGCTCCGCACGGGTGAAGAGGGCGAGCAGGTGCTCCAGGTCGGTTGCCATGGACGGCGGCCGTACGGCGGCGAACCACTCCCCCAGGCCGAGAGAGGTGTCGTCCAGGGCCTGGCACTCGCCCGGGGTGACCAGGAGCGCCAGCGTGTTCGCCAGCGTGTCGTGATCGTCCAGCTCGTCCCAGTCAATGTCCAAGCATGCCGGGAACAGGCGCCACAGGCGGGTCAACCCCGGCAGTGAGTAGTTGGTGCGGTTGACGGATCCGGGGAAGCCTGTGTCGACCAGCACCGTCGACTCTTCACCGACCCGGTCGGCGGCAACCCACGCTCGGAGGCGAGCGCTCACCTCCTCGACCAGGCGGAGCACTGCGACGTTGTCGGGGTAGGCGCGCAGGAAGCACACAACGTCGTGCAACCTGTGCAGGTCGCGGGCGCCCACCCGGTCGAGCTGCTTGATCT
>QJVU01000048.1 GCA_003235605.1 Planctomycetota bacterium
CGCAGCAGGTCGGAGAAGTCGATCAACATCCTCATGAGCGGCACCATGACGCGCAGCGAGGCGTCCTCCTTCATCGCTTCCTCGAGGCCCCCTTCGTAGTACTCCTCCATGGTCTTCTGCATGGCTTCGTACTCCTTCCGCACCGAGCCCAAGATCCCCGCCAGGTCGTCGTAGCCGACACCGTAGTGACTGTCCGGTTCTGTTGCGACACGGTCGGCGATCTCCTTCCGTAGCGGCAACGGTTCTTCGCCCTTGGCAACCCGGTTCTCGCAGTCCAGTGCGGAGTGCATGGCCTTGAGACCGCCATCGTCGCCGATCGCGACCAGCAGTGCCCGGCTGGTCACGGTGTAGTGCAATCGCAAGCCGGCGAGGTTGATCATGCTGACCTTGAATCCCTGGAAGTCCCGGGTCTTGCGGGCGGCATGCAAGCCGCGCTTGCGGAGCATCTTCTCCAGGGACTTGCCGAACGCCTCGCTGTCCCGGAGCGAAACCGCCACGCAGTAGGTGCGCAGCTCCCGCAGCATCTCCATGACCGGGTTGAAGTCGTCGAGCTCCTCCGACTCGTCGTCACCGCTGGTCGTGTGCTCCATCAGCAGGACATGTCCGCCGACGTGGTCCAGGACATCTTCCTTGAGGCGTAGCTCGAACATGGTCTCGAAACCGTCCTCGAGAGACGAGAACCGGAACGGCACGTCGGGATGATCCTCGAGCGCGCTCTTTGCCGCCGCGTAGAGCCGAGGTGCGCTCAAGAAGAACGTCCAGGCAGTGTGGATGTCCCCGGGCAGCATGTTGCCCAGGGGCGAAGGGCCGGCCTGGTCCGGGAGCACCGCCGCCAGGAGGCCGAGGCGCTTGTCGTTCAGCTGCAGGCGGGTTTCCTGCACGACGTACGGACGCTTTGCCTCGGCCATGAACTCCAGGCGCTCGAGGCAGGCCCCACCCAGGTCGTCGAACAGCTTGGTCGATTCGCCGTCCTGATCCTCGTCGAGGTGCTGCAACGAGCGGCGCACCAACTCCAACAGGCCCCTCAGGTCGAGGTCCGCAAAGAGGATCTTTCCAGCCAGGTGAGCCCGCGGCCGGTAGCTCGGCTTCCGTTCCGGGTTCAGGATCCGCCGCAGTGCGACCTTGGGGTCGTTGGCGAGGAGACACAGGCACAGGTGCTGCCGGTGCATGAAAGGCAGCAGCGTGCGACCCTGAGGTCGATCGCCGTCGCCTTCCCCGCCGCGCCTCCTGCCCCGTTGTCCGCGAGCCCCTTCGCGCCCCTCGGCCGGCAGCTGGAGGAACGTCCTGCCCTCGAACTCGAGTTCCTCGATGCGGTCCCCCTGCTTCTCCCGGATCGCGTCGACGATCTTCTCGCAGATCTCCTTCAGCGGCGTCTTGCCGTCGGGGCCGAACAAGACGGTGATCGTCGCCTCCGGCGGCGGCTTGGAAAAGTCCAGGGTGTCGTCGCCGAGGTGCAGGGCTAGGACGATCTTGCCCGAGTAGTCGAGCAGTTGTGCGCGCAGGTCGTCGAGGTCGAGGGAATGCTCCTGCAGCTTCTTCTGCAGCTTGGGCTCCAGGGGCCCCCAGTGCTTGCGCACCAGGTTGGCAAAGGCATCGCTGGCGAAGAGCTTCCCCACCCGCGTGCCGGCGAACCCCTTTGCCAGCGCGGCCGGGCCGTCGATGGCCACCACGATGTGGGTGCCGGCGGGGACCAGTTCGAAAGGGGAAACCTCCGGGGCCTGGTCCTGCGCCGGGCAGGAGACCGAGGTCAACGCCGCAATCGACAGCGCAAGCAGGGGGCAGCGGGCTCTGTGGGCAAGGGCTTTCATCGGCGCGGGCAGAATGCCGGGTCCGGGATCTGGTGTCCAGGGGTGTGGGATCGGCTACCCTCTGGGCGTGGTGGTTGCATGGCAGCACAGCATTCCATGGCTGGTCCTGGCGATCGGCTGTTCCTGTGCGCTTGAAGCCCAGACGTCTCGTCCTACCACGACCAAGGAGCACCGTCCCGTGAACCGGCTCGCCAAGGAGACCTCGCCGTACCTGCTGCAGCACCAGCACAACCCCGTGGAGTGGTATCCCTGGGGCAAGGAGGCCCTGGAAGCCGCCAAGAAGCAGAACAAGCCGATCTTCCTGTCCATCGGCTATTCCGCCTGCCACTGGTGCCACGTCATGGAGAAGGAGTCGTTCGAGAGCGCCGAGACCGCGAAGCTGATGAACAAGTACTTCATCAACATCAAGGTCGACCGGGAGGAGCGCCCGGACCTGGACGACATCTACATGACCGCGGTACAGAAGTTCACCGGCGGCGGCTGGCCGATGTCGGTGTTTCTGACCCCGGACCGCAAGCCGTTCTACGGCGGCACCTACTTCCCGCCCAAGGACATGATGGGACGACCGGGTTTTCCCAGGGTGCTGGAGCACTTCGGCAAGATGTGGCAGGAGCGGGAGGAGTTCCTCCGTGCCGAGGCGGACAAGCTGACCACGGTGCTCCGCGGCGAGCTGGCTCCCGACGTCGCGCCGGGAGAGATCGAGAAGGAGTGTTTCGATGCCTTCGCGAGCCAGAGCGCCGAGCGCTACGACCCCGAGTACGGCGGTTTCGGGGACCCTCGGCGAGGGTTCATGCCCAAGTTCCCCCACGCCGCCGAGCTCTCCATGCTGCTGCGCCACCACGCTCGCAGCGGCAGCGCCCGCAGCCTGCAGATCGTCGAGACCACCCTTGTGCGGATGGCCCACGGCGGCATCTACGACCACCTGGCCGGCGGCTTCCACCGCTATGCCACCGACCGCGTCTGGCTGGTGCCGCACTTCGAGAAGATGCTCTACGACAACGCGCTGTTGACCCGCACCTACCTGGAGGCCTTCCTGGTCACCAGGAAGGAGCTCTACGCCGAGGTGGCGCGGGAGACCCTGGACTACCTGCTGCGGGAGATGCAGGACGAGAGCGGCGGCTTCCACTCCACCACCGATGCCGACAGCGAGGGTGTCGAGGGCAAGTACTTCGTCTGGACCAGGAAGGAGTTCGACGAGCTCCTCGGGGACGACGCCGAGGCCGCGGGCCTCTACTTCGGGATCACCGAGGAGGGGAACTGGCACGAGATGCCCGGCAGCACCGTGCTGTCTGTGGTGAAGGACGTGCCGGCGGTCTCCAAGCTGCTGAAGCGGCCGGAGGAGGAGGTGCTGAAGACCCTGGCCCGCGCCAGGAAGAAGCTGCTGGCGGCCCGCGGCAGGCGGGTACCCCCGGGCACCGACGACAAGGTGCTGGCAGCCTGGAACGGCATGGCCATCGGCGCCCTGGCCGTGGGCTACAAGGTCCTCGGGGATCAGCGCTACCTTGCCGCCGCCCAGCGCGCGGCCAGCTTCCTGCTCACCGAGATGACCGACGCCAGCGGCCGTCTCTGCCGGACCTGGCGCCGGGTCGAGGGGGGGGAGGGACGGGCGCACCTGGCCGGCTACCTGGACGACTATGCGTTCTGCGGCGAGGCCCTCCTGCAGCTGTTCGAGTGCGACTTCGACCCCCGCTGGCTTCAGGCCGCGGGCAAGATGGTCGCGGTGATGACGACGCACTTCCTCGACAAGGACGACGGCAACTTCTTCTTCACCGCTGATGACCACGAGGAGCTCGTGGCCCGCAACAAGAGCGCCATGGACGGCTCGACTCCTTCCGGCACCGCGTTGGCCGTGCTGGCCTTCCTGCGCTACGGCCTGCTGACGGGCGATACCGATGCGGTCGAGACAGCGGCGCGGGCGCTGCGCGCCAACCACGCGTACATCTCGCGCTTCGGCGTGGGGTGCCCCAGCCTGTTGATTGCTGCCGACCTGATGCTGGCCGATCCCAAGGAAGTGGTGTTGGCGGGAGAACCCGGGGACGAGCGCACCCAGGCCTTCCTGAAGAAGCTGCGGGGAACCTTCCCTGCGCACCACGTGGTTGCTCTGGTCCACAGGGGCAACAGGGAGCGCTTGGTGAATCTCAGCCGGGCCTTTGCGGGCAAGGAGCCGGTGGACGGCAAGGTCGCGGCCTACGTGTGCACCCTGGGGGTCTGCCAGGCGCCGGTGACCGAGCCAGCGGAGCTCGTGCTCCGGCGGCAGGACTAGCCGGGCTCCGGCCGGTGGCTCCTTCCATCGGACCAGGTGCTCGGATCCCTTACGCTGGATCGGGTGCGTGAATCAGGTGCGCCGCGGCTCGTTCTGGCGAAACTCCACCTCGAATGCGAACGCCCCCGGGCCGGCAACGAACACCAAGACGCCCATGGCCATCAAGGCGATCTGGTACTCCATGCCCTCGGGTCCGAAGTAGCCGCTCCGGTGAAAGAACACGATTGCTCCCAGCATCAGCGCGATCACCAGGCCAGAGGAGAACCTGTGCGCAAAGCCGATCAACAGCGCGACCCCGGCGATCACCTCGGCCCAAGGTACGACGTAGGCAGTGAAGTCGTGCAGCGGCACGCCGCCGCTCCTGAGGAACGCGGAGTACCTGCTGTGGGACATGCCCCCGAGCCAGCTGTGGGGAAGGATCTTCTGCATGCCGTGCATGAGGAAGCAGAGGCCCAGGACGACGCGAACGACGAAGATGGAGGTTTGGCTGTTCATGGTTTGGTTGCGCGTGGCGCGGGTGTGGCTAGGGAACGTCGGCGAACTCCTCGTCGGTCCGGAGCAGCCAGCTCCGGTACCGATCCACGAAGTGCTGGAGCTCGTCAGCGGTGGCCATGTCCAGGTCCCGTCGGTGGCGGGCGCCTGCAACGGCCGCCCTCAGGCCCTGGTACATCGGTGTCTCCAGCAGGAACGCCGGGAAGCTCTCCGTCGGGGCCGGCGGCTCCACGAGCTGGCTCAGCCGCGGCAGCCACGCCGCCTGTTCCCGCCCGGCGGCTGCGGCCAGGGCGTGGCGCTCGGCGTGGCTCAGGGAACCAGGGTCCCGGCAGTCCGAGAGTCTCGGCATGCTGTGTCCTCGGCTGGTCATCTGTGGTTGTGGATCGGCCGGTCCCAGGGGATTCTTGAGACCGTGAGTCGCGCCGCGCCGTTCTCCGCCCGCCCGCTGGACCCGATGCTGGTGTCCGAGGCCATTGCCTTCGCCCGAAGCGTTGGTGTGCCCGGCATCTACGTCCAGAACCACCTGCTGGCGCATCCTCGGCTCGCTGGCCCTTCGGAGATCCTGGCTCTCCATGGAGAGGCTGAGCTCCTGGGACTGGTGTATTGCGGGGATCGCGGCAACCTCATCGTTCTTGCCCGCGACCACCTGGATCCCGACGCGGTGGCGGGAACGGTGCGAGGCAGCGGCCTCCAGTGGCGCATCGTGTTGGGACCCCGGGACATCGTGAGGTCTCTGGCTGCCCTGGGAACCATGCCTCTCGTCCACCGGACCCAGGTCTACTACGCGGTGGAACCGTCCGCCGTGCCTCCCGACCGGCTCCGAGACGACGTCCGCCCTGCCCAGCGCCAGGACGTCACCGCGCTCGTGGAGGCTACCCTCCACCTGAACGAGACCGACCTGGGTGTCGAGGCCTGGCGGGTCAACAAGGACTGGGTGAAGAAGAACGTCAAGCAGCGCATGCGGGAGGGCTCGACCCTGGTGATCGGCACCCCCGGGCGCCTCGATGCGAAGCTGGACATCGGCTCCAAGGGTCCGGCAGGCCTGATCCTGGAGGGGGTCTACACCTGGCCCGGGGTCAGGGGACGCGGTCTTGCGTCCGGCCTCGTCGCGACCGTGGCCGGAACCGCCGGGGACTGTCCGCTGGTGTGCCTGCACGTCGCCGAGGACAACGAGGCAGCCCGGCGGGCCTACGAGAACGCCGGCATGCGCGAAGCCGGCCGCTGCCAACTCCTGCTGGTCACGTGAGTACGGAGTCGGGTACGTTCTTATCGTTCGCAGTGAAACGATAAGAACGTACCCGACTCCGTACTACGGGGCTGTGGCCACGTACGCCATGGCCCACGCTGGCGACATCAGGGGGTGATCCCGAGGCCGGCGTTGATCGAAGGACACCAGCCGCCGGTGGAGGTCGCTGGCGATGCTTTGGGACTTCTCCCGTTCGCCTGCCGCCAGCAGCACCCGAGCATAGGAGGCCAGCACCAGGGGGTCGCCGGTCCCGCCCATGGCGCGTTCCAGGGCCCGGGCCTCCTCACGCAGCTCGCCCCGCCGGCGGCAGTCGGCCGCTGCCAGCTTCTGGCTCCAGATCTCGCGGCCGGCCTTGGTCAGGGCCGCCTGGGCAGCCACGGGGGCGCGATTCTGGGCCACCGTGACCAGGCCGCCCAGGTAGGTGAGGGCGCCACGGAAGGTGGGGGGAAGTCGCGGCAGCTGCTGAAAACCCTGGATTGCCAGCAACAGATCCCTGTGCTTGCCGAGCCGGGCCAGGATCTCGCCCGCCTCGGCGACCGCGAAGACGTGGCGGTCGAAGTCGCTGGCCTTCGCCCGAACCCAGGCGAGGTCCGTCAGAAGAAAGCCGGCAGCGGCATCGAGGTCGTGGGTGAGGATCTTGTGAGCGGCCTGCATGCGGAGCACCTCATGCAACGCTGGACCGCCCTGCACCTGCGGGCTGGCCGCCAGCTGCTGCAGCATCTCCGCCAACTGTTCCTGCCTGCCGGCGTGGAACAGCGCCATCGCCAACGGTCGCACGGTGAGCGGCTCGGGGAGCCGCTGCCTCGCCGCCTCGAACGCCACCAGCGCGGCCTGGGGCTTCCCCGTGGCGAGCAGGGCGTAGCCCAGCTGGAACTGCACCGAGGCGTTTTCCGGCCAGCGCCTGCCCAGAGCCTGCAGCTTGGGCAGCGCCTCTGCGCCCCGCTGCAACAGATTCAGTGCCAGGGCCTCGGTGTAGACACCGTGGGGATCGCAAGGTCGCTCCCGCTGGAACACCAGACCGGCCGCCAGGAGGCGCTGGTCGTCGGGCATCGCCAGCTGGTAGGCCCTGACCAGCCTGTGGCTGGTTGTGGGGGTGAGGCGGTGGTTGAGGCGCAGCGCTTCGTCGGCGATGCTCAGGGCTTCTTCGCGGGTACCCAGGGCATTGGCCACCGTTGCCAGCAGCATCAATGTGAAGGTGCAGCCCCCGTCCTGGCTGCGGGCCTTGCGCAGGGTAGCCATCGCCCCGCGAAGCCTGCCGCCCGCCAGCAAGGTCGCGGCCTCCTCGGTGAGGGCCACGCAACTTGGCGAGGCGCTGTATCCCAGCGCGGCCTTCATCGGCGGCGTCTGCACCTGCTCCCCG
>QJVU01000615.1 GCA_003235605.1 Planctomycetota bacterium
GCGGACCCCGAGAGGCTCAACAACGGGGTCTGGTTGTTGCTGCCCTGGCAACCCGAGCCGAAGGTGTGCAGGTCGTTCATTCCGAACAGGAACTCCATCTTGACTGCGGCCATGCTGGGGCTCGAGTTGGCGGCCTGTGCCGGGGGGCCGGACGTGGTGCTCCAGCCATAGGCATAACGCCTTTCGAACGAAGCGGTGCGGTAGCCCGGCCACGACGTGTTGGAGGTGATCACTCCCGCGCCAGTGACGGTGACCTCGATGCAGAGGTTGCCCAGGGCGGAGATGTACGGAAAGCTGCGCTGCAGGCCGATCCGCTCCCACTTGTTGGCGACGTTGTGCCATTCGTACTTGGCGGCCTTCAGCACGGTCACCGCGGACGCGGTGATGTTCGTGGAGAAGGTCTGGCTGAGGGTGGTGCCCTTCACGTAGTCCATCTTGATCTCGATGGTGTCGAACACCCGGGTTCCCTCCACGCAGGGCGGAAAGGCAATGTCGCAGATCACGCCTGCTCCGGAACTGGTGAACCCCAGTTGGGCCGCGGTGACGATCGTCTGGTACTTCTGGTTGGCCCAGCCAGCGAAGGAACTCGACCCGACCGCGTGACCGAACGGGATGACGTTGCAGCCGCCGGATGCGGGGTTGTTGTCAGTGACGAAGACACTCTGCGCGCCGGCTTCGACAACGAGCAACGACGCCAGCAGACCTGCCGTGACAAGGTGGTTGTTCAGCATGGAGACTCCTTTGAGATCGTGAGACGAGAGAGACGAGGGTCGGCCGCCAGCGGTACCGCCGGGCTGCCTGCGCAGTATAGCCGGATTGCCGGCGCAGGGGGACCGCGGGAGCGGTGGTGAGGGCGGAAGGACTCGAACCTTCGACCAGCGGCTTAAAAGGCCGATGCTCTACCAACTGAGCTACGCCCCCGATTCTGGGCCGGGGGGGGCCACAGACGTGACCATTCCGGCCCCTCAGTCCTCCATGATCTCGACTGTCTTGTTCTTGAGGATCTCCTCCACTTGCTCTTCCCGTTTCCTCAGGTGTTCCTGGATCTCGTTGTGAAGGTCCGAGTTCAGATCTTCAGTAAGGCCGCCGCTCTTCCTCGCGGCGTCGCTGGACTTGTTGGCGTCGCGGCGGGCATTCCGAAGCACCACGCGCGTGGCCTCGCTGATCTCCTTCACCTTGCCGGAGATCTTGTGCCGCTGCTCCTCCGAGAGCGGCGGCAGGGTCAATCGTAGCAGCTTGCCGTCCGACGACGGGGTCAGTCCCAGGTCGGAGGCCAGGATGGCCTTCTCTATGCTCTTCAGGGCACTCTGGTCGAAGGGCTTCACCACCAGCTGCCGCGGCTCGGGCACCGAGATGTGCGCCAGCTGGTTGAGGGGCGTCGGGGTGCCGTAGTAGTCCGCCTTGATGGTGTCCACCAGCGCCGGAGACGCCCGGCCGGTGCGGATGGTGCGCAGCTGGTCGGTCAAGTGATGGATGGCCTTGTCCATCTTGGCCTCGAACTCAGCGAGGATCTTCTTGGCGGTCTCGTTCATGGCACGGGGCAAGGTAGCAGGATGGGAGGAACGAAACAAAGGCGGGGTCAAAGGGGTCGCCGTGGTCCCCGGATCAGGACGCTTCTCACGGTGACCGGGTCGGCCCTGGCGCCCTCGGTGCCTACTCCCCCACCACCCAGGTGCCGATGGGCGCGCCCTTGACCGCGCGCTGGAGGTTCCCCTCCTCGAAGAGGTTGAACACCATGATCGGCATGTCGTTCTCCATGCACAGGGTGAATGCGGTACGATCCATGATCCGCAGGTCACGGTCCAAGGCTTCGCGGAAGGTAACCTCAGGGATCCTCGTCGCCGAGGGATCGATCTCAGGGTCGGCTGTGTAGATCCCGTCCACCTTGGTGGCCTTGAACAGCACGTCCGCGGAAAGCTCGGCAGCACGCAGCGCGGCGGCGCTGTCGGTGGTGAAGTAGGGGTTGCCGGTCCCGCAGGCCAGGAGCACGACCCGCCCACGTGCCAGATGGCGGTCCGCACGCCGACGGACATAGGGCTCCATGAAGGTCGGCATCTGCACGGCGCTGGCGGCGCGGGTCTCGATACCCCGGCGCTCCAGCGCATCCTGCAGCGCGAGGCAGTTGATCGCCGTCGCGAGCATTCCCATCTGGTCCGCTGTGGCCCGGTTCGTGCCCATCCTTGCAATCTGCGCACCGCGGAGGAAGTTCCCTCCGCCAACGACGATCGCGATCTCCACGCCCTGCGCGGGCATCCTCGCGATCTCACCCGCCACGTTCCCGATCGCGGTCGCATCCAGGCCGTCGGCCCCCTTGCCGGAAAGGCTCTCGCCGCTGATCTTCAGCAGCACGCGGTTGATGCGGATCGGGCGCTTCGCCAAGGCTTCGCTCCGGACTCTCTAGCCGCCGAGCTCCATGCGGGTGAAGCGCCGGATCTGGATGTTCTCCCCCAGGCTGCCAACCAGCTCCTTGCGAACACCCTCCACGGTCTTGTTGTCGTCCTTGACCCAGGGCTGATCCAGGAGGCAGTGTTCCTCGAAGAACTTCTGCATGCGACCCTCCACGGCCTTCTCGATGACCTGTTCCGGCTTCCCGGCCATCTGTTCCCGGGTGCGCTCGAGCTGGAAGTTGCGCTCCTTCTCGATGTCTTGGGGTGTCACTTCCTCGCGCGACAGGTGCCGCGGCTTCATGGCAGCTATGTGCAGGCACAGGTCCTTGCCAAACTGCCGGAACTGCTCGTTCCGGGCCACGAAATCGGTCTCGCACGCCACCTCCGCCAGCACCCCCAGCTTGGCGTCGTGATGGACATAGCTGAAGACCATGCCCTCGTTGGCTTCCCGGTCGGCCTTGCGATCCGCCTGCTGCAGGCCCTTCTTCCGCAGTACCTCTACCGCCCTTTCCGTGTCGCCTTTGGCCTCGTTGAGCGCCCGTTTGCAGTCCATCATCGGGGCCCCGGTGCGCTTCCGCAGATCCATCACGGTCTTTGCATCGACGTCAGCCATGGCTGGGTCCTCTCGTGTCTCTGTTTCGCATGGTTCCTATGGTTCGTGGGGTTTCAGTGCGGCGGGTTGCAGTGAACGAAGCGCCCCGGAGACCGGGAGCCACAGGGACTGGAGCACAATGCGGGATACCGCAGGCCGGGGTCGTGGTGCCGAGCCGCTCAGCTCTCGGGCTCCTCGGCCGGGGTCTCCTCGGGCTCGTCCTCGGGCTCGTCCTCGGCTGCGGCCTCGGCCCGCCTCGCCCTGGCGACGAACTCGGCATCCGCCTTGGCCTCCAGGTCCAGGTCCTCGGTATCGGTATCGGGTTCGGCGGCGGCGTCACTGCCAAACGACACGGAATCCGAGTGGCCGCCGTGACGCTCCGCAAAGCGGCCGCCTGCGGTGCGCCCGGCACGGCCACCGGCACCCCCCCGTGGCCGGCGCGGCCGCTCCTGGGAACGACGCCCGGCAACGGTGCGGGTCCGGGCATCTGAAGCGGCGGCCCGTTGGCTTTCGGCGAGCGCCTCGTCGGACATGCCCTGACGCCCTTCGATGACTGCGTCGGCCAGCTTGCTCATCAGCAACTGCACTGACGCCATGGCGTCGTCGTTTCCGGGGATCACGATGTCCGCGGACTCGGGATCACAGTCTGTATCCAGGATGCAGACCACAGGCACATTCATCCGCGCTGCCTCGCGAACGGTGATCTCTTCCCGCCGTGGATCAACCACGATCAGGGCACCGGGCAAGCCATGGAGGTCACGCACGCCCTCGAGGTTTCGACGGATCTTGCGCATCTCGCGGCGAAGCGTTGCCTGGTTCTTCTTCTTGTACTTCTCCATGGAGCCGTCGGCTTCCATGGCCTCCAACTCCTCCAGGCGTTTGAGGCGCTCACGAACGGTGTTGAAGTTGGTGAGGGTGCCGCCAATCCAGCGCTCGGTGATCGCCGGCATGCCACAACGGGCCGCCTCCGACTCGACAACGGATCGGATCTGCCGCTTGGTGCCGAGGAACATGATCTGGGCACCGGTCGCCGCCAGATTGCGCAGGAAGTGCGTGGCCTGAAACAGACCACGGATGGTCTCCTTCAGGTTGATGATGTGGATGTGGTGCCGCTTGCCGTAGATGTACGGCTTCATCTTCGGATTCCAGCGGCTGGCGGTGTGGCCGAGGTGGACACCGGCCTTGATCAGATCTTCGACTTTGAGTAGGGTCACGCTGTTTCGCGTACGGGATGCAAAGGGCGGAGGATTCTAGGGCCGTCCGGGCGGGGATCAAGTTCGCTCTGCAGGCAACCTGGGTGTTGCAGGATCCCACACCGACGGTGTCGCAGCCTCCCGGCGAGGTCCCGAAGCCCGGCCCGGAGCGCCATACCGCCGTACCCGCCCCCAACCTCGCATTCGGGCTCCCCGGCAGCCGGCACCACCCCGCTTTCCTGTTCCTGGCCATGGGCACCCCGGGCCACCTCCTCTCTCCAGCCCGGTGGCGCGGCCGGCGCCTGCCGACCTCGGGCAGCCTGGATGGTGACGCGGGTACGTGGCGTCGATGGCACCGGCGGACCGGCCGCCACCACCGGATCCAGGGACGGACAACGGCGGCACTCGGCGAGCAGAGCCCAAGATCCCGCCACCAAGATCCCGCCAATTGATGGGAAGCCTCGCCCGGCGCGCGGGGTACATTTGCCTGGGACAGGGCTGCCGGGCGGATGGATCCGGGATTCAATGATCGAGGGCTACCAAGCAGCGACAACCGAGACCACCAGCAACATGGCTACGGCCAAGGGCCAGGCGCAGATCTTCTTCCTGAACCACTCCGGTAACCCGGTCGATGAACTGGTGGATCGGCTGCGGGCCATGGGTCACCAGGTCAGGGAGACCGGGTCCATCGTCGAGACCCATCGCCTGCTGGCCCGCCACCGGCCGGACCTGGTGGTCTTGAATCCCCTGGTCATGAAACCCGCCAGCACGGAGATGGAGTTGCTCGAGGACCTGCAGAGGGAGGACAAGCCTGTTCCAGTGATCGTGCTGGTGGAGGATCTGGACTCCTTCCACGCGTCGAACAGCACGCGTATTTCCATCCTGGATTTCATGGCGATGCCGCACTCGCCGGACGAGTTGGTGCACAGGGTGCGGCTGGCGCTGCTCCACCGCGGCAAGCAGATGGACCTCTACCAACGTACGCAGGAGCTCGAGGGGCAGGTCAGCATCGACTTCAAGACCAACCTGATCAGCGAGCGCTACTTCAAGAACATCCTGACGATGGAGTTCAAGCGTTCCCAGCGCCACGGTGCGGCGCTAGCGTTGCTCCTGGTCGACGTGGACAACTTCAAGAACATCAACGACACCACCGACTACTCGTTCGGAGACGAGGTGCTGGTTCGGGTGGCCAGGGTCCTGAGAAACACCATCCGCGCAACCGACTATGCGGCTCGGTTCGGCGGCGACGAGTTCGTGCTGTTGCTGCCCCACACCACTCCCGCCGAGGCCGTACAGACCGCCATCCGGGTGCGCAAGGCCGTCTCGGGCCTGATCGTCGAGAGCCGCGGCTTCGAAACCAAGGTCGCCGTCTCCATCGGCATCGGCACCTTCGACGGTCGCGCCAGCAGCAGCCCCGAAGAGCTGCGCCGCCATGCCAACAAGGCCCTGCAGGAGGCCAAGCGCCGGGGCAAGAACCAGGTATGGCTCTACTCCCATGCAAGCGGGCCGTCCGGCAGCGCCAAGGGCCAGGCCAGCGGTCAGCAATAGGACCGCCGTGAGCCCGCGGTGAACCTGCTGCTCTTGGAGGCTCGCGAGCTGGAGGGCCACCAGCCGGACAGCGCCCGTGTGACCTTGGGGCCTGGCCGCCGCACACGACACCTGCTGCGGGTGTTGCGGGTCAAGGTGGGTGACGAGGTGCGGGTGGGTGTCCTGGACGGACCCCAGGGGCGGGGTCGGGTGACCGACATCGACCAGACGACCCAACAGGTGACTCTGGCGTTGCGGTTCCGCACCCAACAGCCACCGGAAGGCCCGGGCGATGACACCCTGTTGCTGGCCGTACCCCGGCCGAGGGTGCTGGCTCGCTGCCTGGCCGACGCCACCGCCCTGGGCTTCGGACGCATCATCCTCTGCCGCTCCTGGCGAGTGGACAAGAGCCACCTCGGATCCTCCGTCCTGCAGGAAGAGGAACTGCGGCGGCACCTGATCCTTGGCTTGGAGCAGGCCTGTCGCACTGGCCTCCCGGCGGTGTCGGTGCTGCCCCTGTTCAAGCCTCTCGTGGAGGACCACCTCGAGGACCTGCTACCCCCGGGCCCACGCTTCGTGGCCCACCCCGCCGCAACCACCCCCGTCCACCGGGGCCGCATCGCCGCCGGCGAGCCCTTCACCCTGGCACTGGGGCCCGAGGGCGGCTTCATCCCGTACGAGGTGGAAGCGCTCGAGGCCCGGGGTTTCCAGGCGGTGAGTTCGGGGCCCGGCCCCCTCCGGGTGGAGACGGCCCTGGCGGTCCTGTGCGGCCAGCTCCAGATGCTCAGGACGCAGGCGCATCGCTAGGCTCTCCAAGGGGAGTCCGTTCCCAGCGGGAATAACAGCTCCGGCGCTGGGGTCCCTGCCGCCACAGAGACCCCCAACCCACGAGCCACAAGAAGGAAGGGACCTGGATGAAGACGCGTTTCGTGAACTACCCGGCTGTCATCGGCATGGCCATGATCCTGGTGGCCGCAACACCTCAGGGACAGGACCGGGAGAAGAGCACCTCCCAGGGATTCGTGCTGAAGGCCGGCGAGCACTCCTTGTTGAAGGTGATTCACAATGCCGCGACGTTCCTGGGACGGAACTACCTGACAAACGACGAGGAGTTTGCCAACTCCCCGACCATTACGCTGGACAAGACGCTGAACCTGGATGCGTTCGGCTGCGAGGAAGTGGTGAGCCAGCTGGCGTACTCCAGGGACTTCGCCATGACCGCGGTGGACGCCGAGCGCGGGATCTACGAGTTCCTGTTCGTGCGCGGTCCCCGGCGGCCCGAGATCTTCCTGCGGGCCCAATTCGTGCCGCCCGAGGAGATCCGGCGGCGCACCAGGCTCAAGATGGTAGTTGCAACGGCCGTGCGTCTGGAACGCGCCAGCGCCAGCCGGGTCGTCAACTCGGTCCGGACGCTGCTGGCGGGGATCGGGGACGGAGTCGGCGGCGTCCAGATAGGCACCGGGGGGCACG
>QJVU01000418.1 GCA_003235605.1 Planctomycetota bacterium
TGGCGGTGATGGGGCAACATCACGAGCTGCAGGCGGGTGTCGACCTTCTGAAGAGGCTCACCAGCGGCGAGGTGTTCCTGACCGTCGATGCCAGGCGCACCATGCCCCAGGAGTTCCAGGTGCTGAAGGGGGTGGAGGTTCACCGGTTCGAGGGCCCGCACCCCACAGGCCTGGTGGGCACCCACATCAGCCGGATCCAGCCGCTCAAGGCCGACCAGACCGCATGGTACGTCAAGGCCCAGGAGGCGGTTCTGCTGGGTTCCTGGGTGCTCTCGGGAAGGTACCCCTCGCTGCGCACAGTGGCAGTGAGCGGCAGCAGCGCGCCGCGGCGGCAGTACTACCGGGTGCGCCAGGGCGCGGCGGTGATGACCCTGACCGGCGGCAAGCCCCTGGAGGGCGACCATCGCATCATCAATGGCACTGTGCTGAGCGGGACCCGGGTGGCCTCAGACGGCTACCTGGGTTTCTACGCCCAGACGCTGACGATCATCCCCGAGGGTGGCGACACCCGTGACTTCTTCGGTTGGGCACTGCCGCAGTTCGGCAAGCTCAGTGCGTCCCGCGCGGTGTTCTCCTGGCTGCTGCCGAAAAGGGAGCATGTCCTCGACGCGCGGTTGCACGGCGGCCGGCGTCACATCGTCAACATCGGCCAGTGGGAGAAGGTGACCGCCCTCGACATCCACCCCACCTTCCTGGTTCGTGCGATCCAGGCCAAGGACCTGGAGGAGGCCATCAACCTCGGGCTCCTGGAGGTGTGCGAAGAGGACGTCGCGCTGTGCACCTTCGCCGACCCATGCAAGATCGAGGTGGGCAGCATCATCCGCCAGGGCTTGGACCTCTACGAGGAGGAGGGCTAGACGATGCGGCTGCTGCGCAAGCTCGTCGACAAGCAGCGCCAGCTCTACCACGAGCCCGACTCCAGGCTCCACGGGATCTGGCCCCTGCTGGACGCCGGCGAGACCTTCCTGTTCGCGCCGGCTACCAAGACACCGGAAGAAGGTCCCCACGTCCGCGACTACCTCGACCTGAAGCGGACCATGTGGATGGTGATCGTGGCCCTCGTTCCCTGCACCCTGTTCGCCATCTACAACACGGGCTACCAGCACTTCGAGGCAATCCGGGGACTCGGCATCGCGGGCGATGCCTACCGGATGGGCTGGTTCCAGGGCCTGTGCTCCTGGTTCGGCTACAGCCTCGCCCTGGACCACGTCGGCTTCTGGGACCGGGTGGTCTTCGGTCTCGACAAGATGATCCCGATCATCTTCCTCTCCTATGCGGTCGGCCTGGGGATCGAGACCATGTTCGCGATCTGGCGCAAGGAGGAGGTGAGCGAGGGCTACCTGGTCACCGGCATCCTCATCGCTCTGGTGGTGCCCCCTTCCATACCGCTATGGCAGCTGGTCCTGGCAGTGGTCTTCACGGTGGTCCTGGTGAAGGAGGTGTTCGGCGGCACGGGCCAGAACATCTTCAACCCGGCGATGATGGCCCGGGCCTTCCTGTTCTTTGCCTACGCCGCGCAGATGTCGGGACAGAAGGTGTGGGTGGCCGGGAACGGTTCCCAGAACCTGATCGACGGCTACTCCGGTCCCACGCCCCTGGCGGTCGCGGCAGAGGCGAAGCTCAGCTCGGCGGCAACGCTGGCGGAGGCCCAGGAGAAGGGGTGGACGTTGGTGGCCGACGCCACCGAAGCACTCCAGAATCACGGCTACAGTTGGTGGGAGATGTTCTGGGGCCTCGTCCCCGGCAGCGCCGGGGAGACCAGCGCATTCTGCTGCCTGCTGGGGGCGGTGGTGCTGCTGGTGACAGGTATCGGATCCTGGCGCACGATGTTCTCCGGCGTGCTTGGCCTGCTGGGAGCAAGCGCGATCATGGTCGGGCTTGGCGGCATGGAGCACGGCGTTTTCAGTCTGCCACCCCACTACCACCTGGTCATGGGAGGCTTTGCCTTCGGGCTCGTGTTCATGGCCACCGATCCGGTCTCCAGTCCGGAGACCCGCAGAGGGCAGTGGATCTACGGCTTCTTGATCGGCTTCCTCACCGTCCTGGTGCGGGCGGTGAATCCTGCCTACCCAGAAGGCATGATGTTGGCGGTATTGCTCCTCAACGCCTTCGCGCCGACCATCGATCACTTCGTGATTGCTGCCAACATCAAGCGGAGGAAGAAGCGCCTTGGATAAGAACAGCAACCAGTTCACCCTCCTGTTCGCTGTCGCCATGTGCGTGATTCTCGCCACCGCGCTGGCGGCCACGTTCCACGGCCTCAAGGCGAGCATGGACAAGAACAAGCTGTTCGACAAGAACCGCAACGTTCTCATTGCCGTCGGTCTCTACGACCCGGAGCGGGAAGCAAAGTCCCAAGCGGATCTGGAGAAACTGTTCGCAGACAAGGTGAAGGCCCAGGTCCTGAAGTTCACGAAGGACGACGTGCGGGTGCCCGTCAAGCGGAAAGGCCGCGAGATGGAGGAAGAGGTCCGCAGGGTCGTCCTCGTGGAGAAGACCGACAACCGGATCGAAGACCTTCCCCGCCTTCGCCGCGAGCTGAGACAACAGCGGGACAAGGACCACGAGTTCGGCTCCATCTACCTGGCGGACACGCCCAACGGCACCGTCTACTGCATACCGATCTCCGGTGCCGGCCTGTGGAGCATCCTGCACGGCTTCCTTGCCCTGAAAGACGACCTCAACACGGTGGTGGGCATCACGTTCTACCAGCACGGCGAGACTCCGGGCCTCGGCGGCGAGGTCGAGAAGGAGTGGTGGCAGCAGGACTGGAAGGGCAAGAAGATCCTGGCGGATGGTCGCCTGGTCAGCGTCACCGTCCTGCGCGGCCGCGGACACCCGGAGCGCGGTCCCCACGAGGTGGACGGCATCTCGGGCGCCACCATCACCTGCAACGGCGTTACGCGGTTCCTGCGCGAGGACCTCGAGAGGTACGAACCCTATTTCAAGAAGCTGCGGAAGAGCTGAGCCATGACAGCAACCCTTGAGGCGCCGGTCGTCGAGGAGAAGAAGCCTCTCTTTGGCCGTAAGGAGAAGCGGGCAGTCCTGGACCCGCTGTGGGACGACAACCCCATTGCCCTGCAGATCCTCGGGATCTGTTCCGCCCTCGCCGTCACCGTCAAGCTGGACAAGACGCTGGTGATGTGCGGCGCGGTGATCTTCGTCCTCTGCATGAGCAACACGATCATCTCCCTGCTGCGCAACTGGATCCCCAACAAGATCCGCATCATCGTCATGCTGACCGTGATCTCCACGCTGGTGACCATGGTCAGCCTGTTCCTGGAGGCCTACCTGTTCGAGTTGAGCAAGGCGCTGTCGGTGTTCGTGGGCCTGATCGTGACGAACTGCATCGTCATGGGTCGTGCCGAGGCCTTTGCCATGGCCATGCCTCCGTTCCGCAGCTTTCTGGATGGTCTCGGCAACGCCCTCGGATACTCCTGGATCCTGATCTCGGTAGCCATCCTTCGCGAGCTCATGGGCTCCGGCGAGCTCATGGGCCTGCGGTTGCTGCCGAGGTCCCTCTACGCCGACCAGGGGGGCTGGTACGTGGACAACGGCCTGATGGTGCTGGCACCCGGCGCTTTCCTGCTACTTGGCATCATCGTCTGGGTGCAACGGTCCATCTCTGGCTACGCGGAACAGTACTGATGATCGCACTGCTTGCAGAAATCGACCCGAACAGCTTCCAGGGGCTCTTGAACCTGGCGATCCGCTCGATCTTCGTCGAGAACATCCTGTTGGCGTTCTTCCTGGGGATGTGTTCCTACCTGGCGGTCAGCAAGCGCGTGGACACGGCCATCGGCCTGGGCGTCGCCGTGACCTTCGTGCTCACCATCACCGCGCCCGTGAACTGGTGCATCTACAACTACATCCTCCGCGAGGGGGCCCTCACCTGGATCGGCGGAGCCAGCATGGCAGCGGTGGACCTCTCCTACCTCGGCTTGATCTTCTACATCGGCGTGATCGCTGCAATGGTGCAGATCGTGGAGATGGCGATCGACAAGTACAGCCAGAAGCTCTACACGGCCCTGGGGATCTTCCTGCCCCTGATCGCGGTAAACTGCGCCATCCTGGGTGCGACGCTGTTCCTGCAGCAACGCGACTACTCCCTGCCCCAGTCCGCGGTGTTCGGCTTCGGCTCCGGCGTGGGCTGGTTCCTGGCCATCGTCAGCATGGCGGCGATCCGCCAGAAACTGCGGACCTGCAACATCCCCAAGCCCCTCCGTGGCCTGGGCATCACCTTCATCGTCACTGGCCTGATCGCCATGGCGTTCATGACCTTTGCCGGCATCCAGCTGCCGGGCACCGACTGAACCACTGAGCCAGAGCTTTCACCCATGGGTACGTTCGGATTGATCCTGCTCGGTGTCCTGTGCCTGACCGCGGTGACCCTGATCATGATCTTCGTGCTCATGTTTGCCGAGTCGAAGCTGGTCCACAAAGGCAAGGTCCGGATCCTCATCAACAAGGACGCTTCCCGGTCTCCGGAGGTCGAGGCCGGCGGCAACCTTCTCAAGGTCCTCGCCGGAGAGGGCATCTTCCTGCCCTCTGCCTGCGGGGGAGGCGGCACCTGCGCGATGTGCAAGTGTCAGGTCTTCGAAGGCGGCGGCGACATCCTTCCCACGGAGCTTGCCCACATCACGCGCTCGGAAGCCAAGGAACACTGGCGTCTGTCCTGCCAGGTGAAGGTCAAGCAGGACATGGACATCCACGTCACGGACGAGGTGTTCGGCATCAAGAAGTGGGGGTGCACGGTGGAGTCCAACCGCAACGTCGCCACCTTCATCAAGGAGTTCGTGGTGCGGCTGCCCGAGGGCGAGACCCTCGACTTCAAGCCTGGTGGCTACATCCAGATCGACGTGCCGCCCTACAAGAACGTCCGCTTTGCGGACTTCAACATCGAAGAGAAGTACCACCCGGACTGGGACAAGTTCAAGGTGTGGGAGAACGTCGCCAACAACGACGAGCCCTGCTTCAGGGCATACTCGATGGCCAACCACCCTGCGGAGGGCAACCGGATCATGCTGAACATCCGCATCGCCACCCCGCCGCCGCGCACCCAGGGCATCCCCCCCGGGGTTTGCTCCTCCTATGTCTTCAGCCGCAAACCCGGGGACACGGTGACGATCTCCGGACCCTACGGCGAGTTCTTCATCAAGGAGACCGACCGGGAGATGTGCTACATCGGCGGTGGCGCGGGCATGGCTCCGCTCCGCTCCCACATCTTCCACCTGTTCCACACCCTGAAGACCGAGCGCAAGGTCAGCTACTGGTACGGTGCCCGCTCCTTGAGAGAGATGTTCTACACCGAGGACTTCCAGGACATCGAGAAGCGGTTTTCCAACTTCTCCTATCACGTGGCCCTGTCGGAGCCCTTGCCGGAGGACAACTGGAAAGGCGATACGGGCTTCATCCACCACGTCGTCCACGAGAAATACCTCAAGGACCATCCCGACATCGACAACGTGGAGTTCTACCTGTGCGGTCCGCCCATGATGCTCACCGCGGTCCAGGAGATGCTCTACGAGCTCGGAGTGGAGAAGGAGATGATCGCCTTCGACGACTTCGGGAGCTGATGACCCGCGCTGCGCCGCTGCTGCTGCTGCTGCTGTCGCTCTCGGTGTTACCGGCCGCCTGTGGCAGCGGCAGCCCCACCACCGGCCATCTGAAGGGGAGGGCCATGGGCACGTTCTTCACCGTCGACTACGTCGGCGACGTGGAGCCGGCGGAGGTGGCCCAGCGTGTGCGGAAGGCCCTGGACGAGTGGGATGCCCTGTTCAGCACCTACCAGAAGGACAGCGAGATTTGCCGCTTCAACGCCCACAAGAGCACGGAGCCCTTCCCTGCCACCCCGACGTTCTCGCTGCTGGTGTTCGAGGCGCTGGAGATGGCGGAGAAGACCGATGGCGCCTTCGATCCCACCATCGGTCCGCTGCTGAGGCTCTACGGCTTCGGACCCGGTGCCACGAAGCCGGAGCATTCGCCGACGGAAGCCCAGATCCAGGCGGCCAGGCAGATCTGTGGCTACAGGAACCTCGAGCGCCTGGCGGGCAGAGGCCTGCGCAAGAAGGTCCCCGACCTGGAGCTGGACCTGAACGCTATCGCCAAGGGCGCGGGCGTGGATCGGCTGGCGACGGTGTTGCAAGCGGAACTGGGCATCGCCCACTTCATGATCAACATCGGTGGCGAGGTCCGGTGCCGGGGCCAGCACCCGGAGGGTCGTCCCTGGCGGTTGGGCGTCGAGACACCAGGTGCCGACCAACCTGCAGCCGCCGTCGCAGCCACCGTCGGGCTCGACAACGAGGCCATGGCTACCAGCGGTAGCTACCGCCAGTTCCACGCCATCGACGGCAAAGCAATCCACCACATCCTGGATCCTCGCACGGGCCGCAATGCCGGGACCAACGTCGTCAGCGTCTCGGTGGTGGCATCCTCCTGCTCACTGGCGGATGGTCTGGCTACGGCGTTGATGGTCGTCGGTCCGGAGGGGTGTGAGAAGGTCCTGAAACGCTACCCCGGGAAGGGCCTCCGCGTACTGTTCCTGTTGCGCGGCAAGGACGGAGCGCTGGAACAGAAGGGGTTTGGCTGGCGCTAGGTTGAGGGCTTCGACGAGAAAACAGGAGTCCGGCACCCGTTCTCGCCACTGTTTGCACGCGCCCATTCCCTCATCGCAGCGATCCAGAACCACGCCCCGCAGATCGGAAGGTGATGCTGACGGGTCACTGCCTGGGAGTTGCCACGCGTCACGTGGTTCGGGCCGCCTCCCGCAGATCGTGAAAAAGGTTTGCCTGGAAGATCAGGCGGGTACAACCAGACCTCGTTTCCCCCCCGGAACGAAAGGAAAGGTCACATGGTCAACTTCGCCCCCCAAGTCATGGAAGTCCTCGACTTCGTGTCGGTATCCCTGGCTGTCGCGCCCACGGCAGAGTTGCAGGAGAACGTCGGCGCCGGCTGGGTGCTCTTCACCGCCAAGGGTGGTGAGTTCATCCTGCGCTGGATCCACTTCCTGGCGGGCATCACCTGGATCGGCGTCCTCTACTACTTCAACTTCATCCAGACACCGTTCTTCAAGGGTGGTGCGCCGAAGGAGGTCGTCACTGGAATGACCGTCGGGCTCGTACCGAAGGCCCTGTGGTGGTTCCGGTGGGGAGCGATGT
>QJVU01000012.1 GCA_003235605.1 Planctomycetota bacterium
CTACTGGTTCACGCTGGAGTTCGGCGTGGCGCTGGAGTGCGGGCAGCCGAAGGCCTGTGGCGCCGGCCTGCTGTCCTCCTATGGGGAACTGGGCCGCTTCCTGAAGCACGCCAGGCTCGTGCCCCTCGACATCGAACGGGTGATCGCGACACCCTACGATCCGACCTGCTACCAGGCGACCCTGTTCGTGGCGCCGAGCTTCCAGGCCATGGTCACCGCCGTGCTGCGGTGGCTGGACCGCAGGTTCGCGTAGCGCCATCGGGAGAAAGTCCGCGCAAGGCGGCGCGCAGGTCTACCCTCGAGGGGAGTGCCTTGCGGGAAGCCCGACGGTCGTCCTTGAATCGGCGCCGGGGCGGGAGCAGAATCGCTGGGTTCGCTGTTCTCGCTTCTCTTGCCACCCCAATACCATGAACCATCTCACCTATCTCGTTTCCACCGTCGTCTTGTCTTCGGCGCTCTCGGCCCAGGTGACTTTCACCGCACCCCTCGGCTACGACACCGTCGAGGGCAACTACTACGGCCACAGCCTCGGCTCCTATTCCACCGGCCGCTACCAAGCCGTCGAGGGCAGCCTGAAGGGCCAAGGCACGCGCATCATGAAGCGCGTCGAGTACCGCTACGACCTCGGCACGAACTACACGCCTGCCGAGGGCATGGGCCGTTCCTGGACCAGCGTCACCTTGGATGTCTGCGGTACGGACATCACCAAGCTGACGGCGACCTTCTCCACCAACATCATCGGCACGCCCACCCGCGTGTTCAGTGGTCAGGTTTCCTGGAGCACGGTGAGCGGCAAGATCACGAGCAACCCGTGGGGCCAGGGAGGGCTGTCGTTCCCGTTCTCGCAGGTCACGACCTACTCGGGCCAGAACGACCTGATGCTCGACTACAGCTTCCAGGGTGGTGTCTTGAAGAACAACGCCGCTTGGACGTACCAGAGCGGAGGCCAGACCTTCAGCAGCTCGATGTTGTTCCGGACAGATGGGATCTTCATGGGCGACGACATCACTTCGTTTCCGGTGTACGTGCCGCGCGGCACGCGGGTGGCGCCCATTTGCACCGACGCGGGGCAGGCGGGGACCTTCAGCTCGTGGGCCCACCACTTCTATCTGGGCTACAGCGACACGCACCCGACGACCTCGCTACGCGGCAAGATACGGATGCGGGTGCAGACCTACTACACGGCGAAGAGTGCCCCGGTGGTGGGGGCGATCACGCTCAAGGGCAGTGAGGTTGGCGTCAGCCTGCCCGGCTTCGGCTGCAACAACCTGCATGTCGACCTCTCGGGGCCGGCGCTGTACCTGTTCGCGACGACGGATGCGAACGGCCTGAGCGGCTGGTTGATCGACACCACCCTGACACCCCCCGCCGGCCTTCGCGGCCTGACGACGTGGTTCCAGGCAGCCTGGACCGACAGCATCACGGGTCAAGCCAAGCTGACCCTGGCGCAGATGTCGACCATTCCCCCCAAGCCGATCCCGTCCACCAAGCGCTCGGTCTACATCAACCTCGTCAGCTCGCCCACGGCTTTCGGCGTCTACGACATCCACTACGTTCACAGCCTGCCGCGGTTCTCTGTGCAGTAGCTCTCGGCAACTGCACGGCACCTGCTTGGCGTCCCGGGGTGCGGCCCTGCCCCGGGGCGCTACCTCGCTCGAAGGAGCGGCAGCGTCTGCGTGGTACCTTCGGTTTCGGGTCCGGTGCCGGCCAGGCTGCTCACCGTGGAGAGATGAAGCATCCTCTTCGGCAGGTTCTGCGGTTTTTGCGGCAGGACGATGTCGCGGGCCACGGTCAGGCCGAAGGCCGAGGTCACGGAATCGCTCCAGGCGCTCTGCGCCCATAGCTGCAGGCCGGCGAGGGTGTTGCTGTAGGCTTGGGGACCGAACGTCAGGGTCCCTGAGAAGGCGGAGCTGCCGGCAGCGATCCTGGGGAAGTAGACCGATGGCTGGCCCAGGTCGACGAACAAGGCATTGCAGGTCGCACCCACGGGAACGCCCGCAGGCTTTCCGGCGACGCCGACCACCTGCAGGACCGGCTTCCCGGGAGCGGTCCAATAGCTCCAGAGCCTGAAGATGGCCTGCCCGCGCAGGCTGGGCACCGGGTGGTCGTCGGCATGGATCACGGCGGAAAGGCCGGTGTGGGCGTCAGGAGCCGTCATGGCGTGGGCCGAGTCGCTGCAGCCTCCAGCGAGGGGTTCGGCGGGCCACCAGTTGCCCGGCGCGTTGACCTGGGAACCCATGGAGACGCCGTCGAGGCGGTAGAAGCTCCGCAGGCGCCCGGCCCACGCGCCCAGGCTGGCGAGCATGCCGCCGCGGAACTGGAAGTCGAACAGCATGTCGTGCTTGCTGGCCGAATAGATCCACGTTCGCGTGAACGGGAAGTCGACCTCCCGGCCCCAGGTGGCGGAGGTCGCGAGCCCCGTCACCGTCGGCCAGGAGACCTTGTTGTTGAACACCTGGGTCGGATTGGCCGGCGCACCATTGCTCGTGGTCAGCATGTTGCTGCTCCAGGTGTTGGTCATCCTGGAGAGATCCCCATGGGCCATCGTCAGCTGCACGTTGGTCCAGGACCTGCCCAGGCCATCGCTCGCCGAGTAGACATGACCCTTGTCGAGGCGGTAGCTGACCCGGCCGACGGCGAGGTTGGTTCCGCGCAGGGTGCCATCGAGGTATTGGAACCGCCCCTCGGCAAACATGCCCAGGTACACGGTGTAGTGATCGCCTGGCATGCTCTCGTACCCCTTGGGGGCGCTGGTCTGGGCGCTGAGAGCGGGAGCGAGGCAGGCGGCGAGGCAGGCGGCGAGGCAGGCGGCGAGGAACCTGTGCATGGTGTCCTCCTTGGGCTGGCGATTGTAGGCCAACCGCGCAGGCTTTTTGCCTCAGAACCGCTCCAGGCACAGAGGGTTCACGTCCAGGAACGGAGTATTGCGCAGGATGATGTCGGCGACCAGCCGGCCGCTCACCGCTGCCAGGGAGACGCCCATCATCGCGTGGCCCGCCGCCAGAGTCAGGTTCTCGATGCCCGGCGCCCGTCCGAGGATCGGGAGGCCGTCCGGTGTGCATGGGCGCAGCCCCGCCCAAATCTCGGTGTCCTGGTTGGCGTCCGCGGCGAGCCTCGGTGTCGCGAGTGAAGGCAGGTAGCGAGGCACGGCGTCCAGGATCGCGTTCACCCGCCGGCGGTTGATGCTCAGATCGAAGCCCGTGAACTCCATGGTGCCAGCCAGACGCAGGCGGTCTTGGAATGGTGTCACCGCAACCCGCGCCTCGTGCAGCAACAGGGGCATGCGCGGTGCGCGGTCGGGCTTGCCGAACGTGATGCTGTAGCCCTTGCCGGGCTGGATCGGGATCTTCAGCCCCAGAGGTGCCGCCAGCACCGGCGTCCAGGACCCCGCTGCCAGGACGATCTCCCTGGCCCGGATCGGTCCAGCCGCGGTGCTCACGTCCGTGACGCGCCCGTTCCTGCGGGCCAGATGCCGGACCTTGGCCTCGGGCAGGAATCGCACTCCGCGCCGCTGCAGCAGCGCCGCGAGCTGCGCCATGAACTTGCCTGGATGCAGGAGTGCGTCGTCCCGGACCAGGAGACCACCGCGGGCGACAATGGGAAGGTCCTTGTCCAGCTCCTGCACCTCCTTCGCCCCGTCGAGGAGGCAGGCGTCGAGACCCAGGGAAGCTGCCGTCCGGCAGAGCCGAGCGCATTCGGCCCGCCCCTGCTCGTGGAACAGCGTCATGAGGCCTTGTTGCCGGTACTCGAAATCCAGCTTTTCCTCGCTGGCGATTTCGGCAGTGAGGTTGCGGCTGTGGATGTGCAGGTCCCTCAGCAGGGGGACACATTTCTGCACGTGGGCCTCGGTGCAGTGGCGACGAAAGGCCCAGAGCCATCCGAACAGGCGCAGGTCGAGGCGCGGCCTGATGTAGAACGGGCTGTCGGGCCTCAGCATCCACCTGAGGCCCTGCCGGATCACGCCGGGTGCCGCCAGGGGCACCACGTGGCTCGGGGTCAGCAGGCCGGCATTGCCGAAGGAGCAGCCGCTGCCGAAACCGCCTCGGTCCACCACGCACACGTGGGCGCCAGCCTTGGCCAGGTAGTAGGCGGTGCTCAGGCCCACGGCGCCGGCACCGACGACCAGCACATCGGTCTGCCACTCGGCCATCTTGGCTGTTTCGACCTCCCGACTACCCGAGCTCCCGGGCACCGCCCGCCTCCAGCGTACGGGTATTGCCAGGTTCTGGGACAACGAGGTTTCCAGTTTCCCGCCCGAGCAAGCACAATGGGCCCATGAAGCTCGACCCCACCGAACAACGCATCCTGGGTGTCCTGATCGAGAAGGAGCTCGCGGTGCCAGACAGCTACCCGCTCACACAGAACGCTCTCCTAGCCGGATGCAACCAGAAGAGCAACCGCGACCCGGTGATGGCGCTGGAAGAGTTCCAGGTCAGCGGTGCGTTGACATCGCTGCTGGAGAAGCGCCTCGTGCTGCGTGTATCCCAGGCCGGCGCCCGCACCGTGCGGTTCAAGCACCAGTGCGACGGCATGCTGGGCCTCGGTGGCCGCGACAAGGCGGTGCTGGCCGAGCTGTTGCTGCGCGGAGCTCAGGCTCCGGGCGCCCTCAAGCCTCGGCTCGTGCGCATGGGCGTGGCCGCCAGTCCCCCGGAAATCCTCGCGGTCCTGGAAGCGCTTCGGGCCCGTTCCGATGGTCCCCTCGTGGAGCAGTTGCCACGCGAGCCACGACAACGGGACCAACGCTGGCGACATCTGCTGGAAGGCGAGTTCCGGGCCAGGAGCTCCCCGGAGGTTTCCGCGCCCGGTCCCGCGGAGGCAGAGGTCCCCGACCTCGTCGTTCCCCAGCAGCCTGGTGGCGACACGGACGAGACCGCGGATCTGATCTAGCCCCGGCCTCTGACAGGGCTCTGGCTCTGCTGCCGGCCTACCCTGGTGAGGCCAACCCTGGTGAGGCCTACCATGGTGGCTTGCCGGCGGTGGTCTGGTGGGAAGACCGTTGGATGAGCCAGTTGCCGCCGGCCTTGCGCAGCTGCGCCGTTACCTCGAGCTGCCACGCGGGCTGCCAGGCTCCCCGTCGGTGCTCGTCGAGATCCAGCTCGAACGTCGCCTCCGCTTGTTGGCCGGCCTCGAGCCGGATCGTCAGGGCCTCTTCGGGGATGCGTACCCTCAGCAGGAATGCCCTGGTCTTCCCGTCCACGCGCTGCAGAAACACGTGCCGCAGGGCGCTGGCCAGCGTGGCGTGCTCCAATGTCGGAGTCGTGCTGGTGTCCCGGTAGCTCTCGTCGAAGGCCTCGAGACAGCCGCCGAGGTGGGCGTCGTTGAAGGAGCGGGCGGCGCCTTCCAGCAGCCAGCGGATTCGGGTTTCGTCCGAGGCCAAACTCCGGTAGCTGGCGTAGGCCGCCAGTGCGATGGCCACGATGCCGAGCAGCAGGAGCGCGGGGCGCTTCATCGTTGTCCTGGGTTTGCCGTCTTGGGTCCGCTCTCTGTTTTCTTGTCCGTCAGCGGAACGAAGCGGAGACCCTGACCAAGGTCGTCGCCACCCCGGCGCCGACGGCATAGGATGATCGTAGCAGGGAGTGGTTTCCCGAAAACACTGGTCGCCAGGAACCGCTCGCTGCGCGTGTGACGACTGCCGGCATCCCGACCTGCTGCCGCAAGGCTTTCCAAGTCCATGGCCCACCAGAACGCCCTCATCCCTCTCGTCCGCAAGTACATCGAGACCGACCCGGCTGGGGCGGCGCGCATCGTCGAGACCATGGAGGAGGAGACCGCTGCCGAGGCGCTGCTGCAGATGCCGCCGAGCGTCCTCGCGCGGGTGTTCCCCCACCTCCAGGCCGCCTACTCCGCCACGCTTCTGAAGACCGCCTCCCCTGAGGTGTTTCATGCCATCTCCAAGGCTCTCGACCCGCAACGGGCGGCGAAGATCTTCATGCACCTACCGGCGGACGCCCGTGAGCGGTTCGTGCCGCACCTCTCCGACCGGCTCAAGGCGCGCGTGCAGGAGTTGCTGACGTACCCCCCGGACAGCGTGGGTGGTGTCATGAGCACGAGGGTCCCGGCGTTCAGGCCCCATCACACCGTCAAGGACGTCATCGCGAAGCTGCGTTCGCTCGCCAGGAAACGGATCGTTCACTCCTACGCCTACGTCACCGACGACCAAGACTGCCTGGCAGGCGTTCTCAACATGTACGAGCTGATGCTGGCCTCTCCTGGCCAGACCTTGGAGTCCGTGATGCGGAAGGATGTCTTTGTCCTGGACCCCTTCCTCGATCGGGCCGACGCCGCCGAAGAGCTGGCGAAGCGGCGGTACTTCGCTGCGCCGGTCGTCGACGCCGAGGGACACTTGCTGGGCGTCATCCGCGCGGAACAGCTGATCGGCGACGTCAAGCAGGAGGTCTCCGAGGACATCCAGATGATGTTCGGCGTCAGTCCGGAAGAGCGCGCCTTCTCGCCGATCCGCACGTCCCTGGTCCGGCGACTCCCCTGGCTACACGTGAACCTGGTCACCGCGTTTTTCGCGGCAGGAGTCGTGGCGTTGTTCGAGGGCATGATCGCCAAGATGACGGCGCTGGCGATCTTCCTGCCGGTGGTGGCGGGCCAGGGAGGCAACGCCGGCGCCCAATCGCTGGCGATTGTCATGCGCGGGCTGGTGATGCGTGAGATCCCCAAGGCCAAGCTGGGCAGGTTGGTGCTGAAGGAGGCCTGGCTGGGAACCATCAGCGGTTTCGTCACCGGCGTCGTGACCGGCCTCATTGCCTGGGCCTGGCAGGGAAACGCCGCGCTGGGCCTCGTGGTGGGTCTGGGCATGCTGATCAACCTGTTTGCCGCGGGGTTGGCGGGCGCTGCCATCCCGGTGTTGATGAAGTCCCTCGGCTGGGACCCTGCGCAGTGCTCGAGCATCATCCTGACAACGGTGACCGACGTGGTTGGCTTCTTTGCCTTCCTGGGGTTGGCTGTTGTTTTCCAGGGTTGGTTGCTATGAGCTAGAACCATGTTTCTGCGGCATGCGATCGCAACCGTCCTGTGTCTGTCCGCCCTGTTGGCGGCGGCGCCTCAGGATCCCGAGCTGAAGATCCCTCTGACCGGCGACAAGCTCAACGTTGCCGAGGTGGAGGGTCGCCTTCAGAAGCTGAAGGACGACAAGTCCCTCGAGGAG
>QJVU01000192.1 GCA_003235605.1 Planctomycetota bacterium
AAACAGGCAGCAGCCGTGGTGGACTGCTCATCTCAGTCTCTCTCTTCCCACCATTGCCTGGACCCCCGGGTAGGGTTCCGAAAACGGGCAGGGAAAAGAACCCGGCGGGAGCGCCAGCTCCTTGGCCGCACGAGCGCTTCCTTGGCGGCACGACGCTTCCTTGGCGGCATGAGCGCTTCCTTGGCGGCATGAGCGCTTCCTTGGCGGCACGAGCGCGGGCGGCCCGGTTGGTCAGTCCGGGAACCGCACATCGACACGGCGTTCTTCCGCTGTCTCCAGGGACACCGTGAACCGTGTCTCCGCACTCACGCCGGCCACGTTCGTCACCACCATGCAGTAGCGGCCGGGAGCCAAGGCGACGCGTTCGTGGCCTGGCCTTGCCACGTGGCCATAGATCCGTTGCTCCCGGAACACCAGGCGTCCGGCGCCGCCAGGGGCCTTTGCACCGGGCTCCTGGGAGTCGGACTCCTCTGCACCGGGCTGCTCCGAGTCGGGCCCTCGTGCGTCCCGCGCTCGGTAGAGTGCCCTGGTGAGCGCGGTTCCCACCACGGGCACCGGCGGCAGGCGAAGCAAGACTTCCAACCCCTCCTGGAACTGAATGTCCACCTTCGCCTCCTGCCCCGACGCCACTTCCACGCGGCGGAAACAGGGCAAGTGGCGGTGGCTCCAGTAGGAGAGCCAGTAGACCCCGGGCGCCAGGGGGTGCCGGTCACAGCGCCCCCCCTTCAGCACCACCCGAGTGCCTGCGGGAGAGCCCTCGGCCGTGATTTCCAGGAACGGTCGCGCCGTGGGACGGCCGTCGGGATCCTTCACCCGCAGGGACAGGGACCCGGGTTCCCGGAACTGCACCGTGCCCACGTCCACGGTCTGGCCTGCGCTCAGGGCCTCGAAGCGCCCGGCGTAGACCATTCCCAGGTTTCCGGCCTGCCCGTACAGGTGGTAGACCGCAGGCGGCAACGGTCCCACCCGGAAGCGGCCGTGGCGGTACTCGAAGCCTCGGGCCTCGGCCCCCTTGCGGGTGCCGTCCTGCTCGTGGATCAAGCTGATGCGAAGCCCCTCCACGGGCAGACCCGCCGGTCCCACCATCGTGCCGGTGAGGGTGCACGAGGCGCGGGCACAGTCGCCAATGGGGAAGTCCACGACCTCCGAGCCCGGTCGCACGTCTTCGAAGAACACCGCCAGGTGGGGAATGACCGGGTTCTTCTCCGCCATCGTCAGGACGTAGGGGATGTCCTCCAGGGCGTCGAAGACGAAGGTGCCGTCGGCGTTGGAGTAGACGATGCGATCTTCGGTGTGCTTGGGGCCTTGCAGCTTCACCCGGAAGTCCGGGATCGGCACACCCCGCTGGTCCACGACCCGCCCCAGGATCGAGTGCCCCCTTCCCAGGATCGGGTTCCACTGCAGCTCCTCGCCGTCGCGCAGACGGAACGCCTGACGCGCGTGGCCCAGCTCCGGTCGCTCGGCGTCCCCTGCGGAAAGCTTGCCCCCGCCGGGTTGGATGTTCGAAAGCACGAAGCTCCCATCCGCCGCCGACCGGGTCTGCACCCGCGCCCAGACGGGACCGCTGAACTTGAAACCGGGCCCCTCCTCGACGTTGTCCTGGAGCGCCTCCACGAGCATGCCGGCGACCGTCTCCCGGTCCTCGCCCGCGACCGCGTCGCCGTTCTTGTCGGCAAGTGTGTCACCGTTCCTGCCCGCGACCGCGTCGCCGTTCTTGTCGGCAAGTGTGTCACCGTTCCTGCCGGCGACTGCGTCGCCGCTCTTGCCGGCAACTTTGTCAGCGTTCTTGCCTGCGACCGTGTCGCCGCTCTTGCTCACGACCGCCTCGCTGCTTCGACGGACCACGCCACGCACCCCCGCGCCGCGCTTCAGGTCCACCTGTACGAAGGCCTCCTCCCCGGGATCCATGGAAGAGACGTTGCCCCGCCAGACCGCGGTGGTCGGCGAGACTCCCTTCACCCAGACCGGCAGGTCATAGGCGGTCACCACCCCGGGGGCGAAGAACGCACCGCGCTCGTCGGTGCGCAGAGGGTAGCAGGCCAGGTCATCCCCCAGCTTCGGAGCAAAGGACCAGCCGATCATCACCGCTGCCCCCACCGCCGGCTTGCCGTCGGGTCCCCGCACCACGCCGCGGATTGCAGCGGCGGGACCGCGGAATTGCAGGACCACCTCCCCGGGACTCCCGGCTCGACCATGCAGGTAGAGGGGTCGTGGTCCCACCCGACCCGGCAGGTAGGCGGCGATCCCCCGCAAGGGTTCCACGTCGCGGATGTGGAACGCCCCCGCGGCGTCGCTGCGGGTCACCTCGACGCCGAAGTCCAGGCCGTGATGAGGCGGAGCCAGGCAGATCGCCACCCCGGCGAGGGGCTTCTGACCCTTGTCCTTCACCACGCCGCGGAGGTCGATCCCCGGGGGAATCCACAGCTCCGCCTGCACCTGCCTTCCTGCCACCACCGTGGCCTCGGCCGCGCCGCCGCGCCCCGCGAAGATCTGCACGTCCCCCGGCTCGAGCCCCTCGAAGGCCACCGCGCCCTCGTGGACGGTCCTCTGTACCTTGTCCCCCAGCCAGGTGGTCTCCCCCGATCGCCGCACGCTCACCACCGCACCCGCCGCCGGTGCCTGGTCCGATGCAAACCGCACTCGCACCAGGAGACTGCCGGTGACCGTCTTGTCAGGGAGGACCCCTTCCCCTGTCGCCCCGGCCGCCCCTTTCACCGTCAGGGGCGTGCGCTGGCCAGGCACCGCCCCCGCTCCGGCGGAACCTCCGGCACCGGCAGCCTGCACCCCGCCGCCCGGGGCGGGATTCACGTCCTCCACCACTGCGGGATCCGGCCAGAGGTGCCACGCCCCCACGGCCAGGACCCCCAACGCGGCCACGGCCATGAGCTTCTTGGCCGTGCTGCCCCAGGCAGCCCAGGTGCCAAACCCCGCGGCGGGATCCAATCCCGCGGCGGCCACCCGCGCCGCCGCCGTTGCTGCCTCCGCGGTGGCGTGGGCTGCCGCTGCTGCCGTGTTGGCTGCCTCCGCGGTGGCGTGGGCTGCTTCTGCTGCCGCTTCGGCTGCCGCCGCGTTGGCCGCGGCCTGCACGGCTTCCGCCTTTGCAAGGATCGTCATCTTCATCGCCGCGAGGCCCCGCCCCGTGGTCATGGTCACCAGCGCCCCCAGGGCGAGGCTCGAAGGCATGGCCTTCTGGAGCATCTGCATGCCACGGCGCACCTGGCTCTTCACCGTCTCCCGGGGCCGATCCACCGCCTGGGCAATCTCCGCCGTGCTCAGGTCATGGAACAGCGACAGGCGCAGCACCTCCCGGTACTTCGGCGGCAGCCCCGCCATCGCTTCCCCCAACGACTTGGTGAACTCACGGGCTTCCACCTCGAAGTCCGGGTCCACCGCGCGCTCGGATCGGACCCGTTCGGGATCCAGCTTCCGCCCCCGCCGCCGCCACTCCAGCCGCGCATGGTTGGCAAGGATCCCCACCAGCCACTGCTTCACCCCCGACTTCAGCTCGAACCGCTTCGCGCACTTGATGGCTTCCAGGAACGTCGTCTGGACCAGGTCCTCGGCAGTATGGGGATCCCTGCTCAGGTGGGAGGCCAGCATCAGGAGCTCCCCCGCCACGAGGTCGAACACCCTGGCAAGATGGCGCGGGGCCCCCGTCTCCTGGTAGGCCAGAAAATGCCGGTCAGCCTCGTTGGGTGTGGGGGTCATGGGCTCTTTGGCGTTTCGCGTCGACTTCTTGGCGGGTGGTGGCGGGTTGTTCCGGGTGTTGCGGAGTTGGCGGCCTGGTCGGCTCCTGGCTGCTTTGTCGGCCTTTGGCGCAAAGGCCGGTCGGCGAGAGCCGTCGCGTCATAGGTTGCCCTGAAAACCCGTTTGGGTTCAGGGGGGTACGACCTCTTTTGCCCTGCCAGGCCTCAGGACCCACGCTTGTGCACAGCTGCGCCATGGCGTACTGCAGCCATCCAAAGGAGCACCATCCTCGTATCAGCGCGTAGAGCCGGTACCATGGGCTCCGGCACCAGGGCCAGCTGGGAAGGTCAGGGAGCCGCATCCAAGCGACGCAACAGAGCACAGTCATGATCGAGCGCGACCGCGAGCCCTGGGAGTCCGACCCGGAGCCTGACCGTAGGCCGGGCCGGGAGCCCCACCGCGAGCCTCAGGAGCAATCTGATCGCGAGCCCCACCGTGAGCCCTACGGCGCGCCTCAGCGTGAACCCGTCGGTGAGCCCAACAAGCGGCGTGACTCCGCGTCCCATCGCCAGCCTCGAGACCTCGAGCTGGACCGCTTCAGCCAGGAAGCCAACGCTTTCATGGACCTGAACGAGACCAAGGAGGTCATGGTGAGGGAGGCCCGCAGCGTGCTCTCCAAGCATCCCGAGGCGGATCCCGTAGGGTTGCTCTTCCAGCGCGACGCACCCCTCGCCAAGGGGGTGCTGACGGCACTGGAGAAGGCCACCGGTCAGATCCTGCACGCCAAGGGCTTCCTGGGTGTCATGCCCCGCAGCCTCGCCAACGAGATCCTGAAGCACGAGGACCCGAACCTGCTGGCGCAGCTGGCCCACGCCCCGGGAGGCAGGGGACCGTCACGGCGCCTGCCGATCATCTGCATGACCAGGAGCGGCGCCAGGATGATGGTCGTGGGCTACGAGGCACCGCAGCCCTGGGAGGGCGAGCTGTAGGAGCTTCGGGGAGCGCTGCTCCGAGCGTTGCTCGGCACGCGCCCTGCTCGACGTCTCCGCTTCGACGGCCCTGCTTCGACGTTCGACGTTACTGCTTCGACGCTACTGCTTCGACGTCGTCGTGAGCGTCACGTTGGTGTTGCCGGCGAACGCACCCTGGATGGGATCCAGCGTGACCACCTGGCTGTAGACCTTGACGCCGATGGTGACGTCGCTGGGAACCGCGGCGCCAATCTGTCCCAGGCCGGCGCCGTTGAGGGTGCCGGAGGCGATCAGGACGGCGCTGTTGAGCCACTCGTAACCCAGCAGGCTCGTCGTGGAGCTGTTCAACGAGAGCGTGAGGAACCAGGCGTCTGCCGGGCGGCTGCCGTACTGCCACAGCATGGCGCCGCCGGCCTTGGCAAGGGTGTACGCCACCAGCGTCGGCGGGCTCGTCGGGTTCCAGTAGAACGGCAGGCTGTTGCTCCTCTGACCGCTGACCTCGGCATCCACCGCCACCGGCAGCAGGCTCGTCGGCAGGGGTGTCACGAAAGTGAGCTTGGTGTCGTTCACGATGTTGATCTGGCCGGACTGCACCGCCTGGGTGCCGACGTTGATCTTGTTCACGTTGGTGAGCCCGCTCCCGGTGAGGGTCACCGTGCTCGAAGGGAACACCTGCACCTGGTTCGGCGTGATCGCGGTGAGCGTCGCCCCGGCGTTCGAGAGGCAGGTCCGGGTGTTGCGGTGGTTGGTGATGTAGCTCTTGGCGAAGCTCGAGAAGGCCGTGATGTTCCGACTGCAGCCGCCAAAACCGGAGCACATGATGTTGCACGGGTTCTGGCCATCACAGTGCGGTGAGCTCCAGTTGTGGCCCAGCTCGTGCGCCGTGAGCGCCACCCGGTTCGTCATGTTGCTGCTGAAACCGGTCTTCGACACCCCGTAGGCGCTCGACAGGTTGCAGATCGTGGCGAGGGACGCGACGCCGAGGATCCCACCGCCGGTCCCGCCGTTGAACAGGTGGGCCGTGTCCCGCTTCACGTTGGTGTGGTAGCGGTTCCACTGGCTCGCAAACTGGTTCAGCAGCGTGGGGAGGTAGGTGGACGTGTAGAGGGGCACGGACCGCACGATGATCGTGGTGATCTGGTAGTCGATCGCCACGTCCCGCTTGTAGATCACGGCGACGCCGTTCACCACCGACGTGACATCGTTCTGGGTGTTGGTGACGCTCCGGCCCCTGGCCACGTAGAGCGGGTAGTCGGCGTCACAGGCGATCTCGCACAGCTTGTTGGCCTGGGCGTTGGGCCCGTAGGTCTTCGGCGGCGTCGGCACGAAAACCTCCTCCAGGTTCGTCACCCCGCAGCTCCCGGCGGGCGGGTTCGACTTGCCCGACTCGTAGACGATGTGGGTCTGCCGCTTCGCCGTCTGGTTCACCTCGGAGACCGGCTGGATGCCCCAGAACGTCTCCCCCCGTGCCAGCTGCACCATCGCCTGCAGCTGCCCCCCCACCAGGGAGGCCGCGATGACGCTGTCGCCATGACCCGCGACGTCGCCCCGGTAGGTCACGCAGGGCGGCGTCGCCACCACCCGGCTGCCCTTCTCGTCCTGGACGATGAGCTGGAAGTCCGGGGAGCGCACCTCATGGCTGTGGAGGCGCAGCTGGCAGAGCTTCGTCCCCAGCAGCACCCCCACCTCGAATTCCCGGACGTTGGTCGCGGGCAGGGTCAGGTCCTGCAGGGTGGCCGCGGTGACGTGGAAGGCACCGCAGGTCCCGGTGGGCGCCGTCTGGACGTTCTGGGGAGGCGCCTGGGACGTCTGTGCCGTCGCGATCGTGGTGGAGAGGAGGGTGGCTAGGGCTAGAGCAAGGGCCAAGGGCCGACTGGTGCAGACTTTGTGGCGCATGGTTCCTTCGTGGGTTCGCCGTGGGACGCCGGTTGGTAGGGTAGGGCTGGGGACTGAACCGGTGATCGGGCGGGATTGTAGGGACTTGGGGATACAGATGGGGGATTTCGGCGAGTTGGTACGAGAAGAATGCCGGGGAGTAGACAGACGAAACGCCCCGCGGGACATCTGCCGTACGGGGAGAAATGCAGGGGGAGAACTACAGGGGAGGAATGCACCGTGAGCATGAGCAACGAACGGAGCCGCGTCGCTGCCCGGCCGCCTACTTCAGCTTCAGCGCGGCAGCTTCCGCGCGGGCGCGGCGATGCCGAGGTGCGTTCGGTCGGCCGCTCCTCGCCATGGGTCACGGGTCGGAACCGATCCGTGGGCTCGGCCAGGACGACCCCAGCCCAGGGTACGGCCCCAGCCCAGGGTACGGCCCCGGCCCGGAGGTGACCCGACCCGGGTGTTCACCTCGGCACGAATCTCGCGTCCGTCAGGACGCTCACCGGGCACGAATCCCACGTCGGTCAGGATCTCCCCCGGCCGGATCTTCCACAGCAGGATCTCCCTCGGCAGGGGTTGTCGGGAGCCCCGGCGGGCCCGGCTCC
>QJVU01000368.1 GCA_003235605.1 Planctomycetota bacterium
TGGGACGGCTGAAACCGGACCTGTACGTGTTGGACGGTGTCGTACCCCGAACCCGGCTGGTCGAGAGCCTGGAGGCCATTACCGCGATCGGAAGGAGGCATCGGGTGACCCTCACCAACGTGTTCCACGCCGGCGACGGCAACCTGCACCCGAACATCAGCTATGACCGCCGCGACCCGGAGGAGACAGCCCGTGTCCTGAGAGCCGGCGAGGAGATCCTGAAGACCTGCATCGATGCTGGCGGCAGCATCACGGGAGAGCACGGCATCGGCTGCGAGAAGCTGCCCCACGTGAAGATGATGTTCACCGACACGGATCTGGAGGTCATGGAGCGGGTGCGGCGTACCTTCAACCCCAGGGAGCTCTGCAACCCAGGCAAGGTCCTGCCAGAACGCAGCGCCTGCGCGGAGGCCCAACGATGGCCACAGATGGTGGCCAGGGTGCTGGGAGAGTCCGGCACTACGAAATGAAGCCCGACCACGAGCCCGACCAGCCCGACCACGAGCCCGACTACGAGATCACCGGGAGTATCGAGGCGGGCAACGATGGCGAGCTACGGGATGCCCTGGCCTTGGGGGGGCAGGTGCGGCTTGCCGGCACCGGCAGCCAACAGCTGATGGTCCCGGCACCGGCTACGAGGGTGCGCTTGGTCCACCTGCGGTCGATGAGCCGCATCCTGCGCCTCGAGGCCGATGACCTCACCTGCACGGTGGAGGCTGGAGTACGCCGCGAGGAGCTGGACGCGGCGCTTGCCGAGCACCGGCTGCGGCTGCCCTGCGCAGGGGGCGGGACCATGGGCGGCCTGTTCGCCGCCGACCTGCACGGACCCCTGGGCCCAGGAATGCACTCGCCGCGCTCCCTGTTGTTGGGGTTCGAAGGCCTGCTCGCCGAGGGACTGGCGTTCAAGGCCGGGGCGCGGGTCGTCAAGAGCGTGGCGGGCTTCGACCTTCAGAAGCTCTTCGTCGGCAGCCAGGGACGCCTCTTCGCGGTGACCCGCCTGCATCTGAAGCTGCGTCCTGCGCCGCGTCACGAAGCCACCTTCCTGCGCGACGACCTGCCCCAGGAGGATGCGGTCGCGCTGTTCCATCGCCTGCGGCTCCTGCAGACGCCACCCACCTGCCTGATGCTACGCAGGGCAGCAGGAGGAACGTCAAACCCCGTGGTCCATGGCACCTTGGCCGGTTCCCACCCGCTGGTGGAAGCCCTGCTCCGAGAGCACGAGCTCCCCCGCGATGACGCTCCGGTGCCTCTTGCCCTGGAGCCTGCCCCTGGCGAAGAGGTCCTCCAGGGCACGATCTCGTGCAGCCGTATCGGGGAGCTGCTCTCCAGGGCACCACGGGGCCAGCTGCTGGCATCCGCCGGCGGCCGTTTCCAGTTGCGGCTGGGGCGGGAAGAGTCCGACGCCCTACTGGCCTCGGTGCAGGACCTTGCTCCGGATACCTGGATCCTGCGTGGTGCTGCCGACCGGCGCGGCCTGGGTTCTCCCCCCAAGGGAGCAGGGGCGGCAACCCGACTCGAGCGCAAGCTCAAGGAAGCTCTGGATCCCAAAGGCGTGCTGTCATGACAGCAGCCACTGTCCTGGACTGTGTGCACTGTGGCCTGTGTCTTCAGGCCTGCCCCACCTACGACGTCCTGGGCTTCGAGACCGACTCGCCCCGCGGGCGGATCCATCTGGTGCGAGCCTGGGAGGAGGGCCGCCTCGACGCCGAAGCGATCCGGCCCCACATGGATAGCTGCCTGGGCTGCCGCGCCTGTGAGACCGCCTGCCCCGCGGGCGTCGGCTACGGCGAGATCCTCGAAGCGACCCGCAGCCGGATGGGGCCGAGGCCTTCATCCTGGTGGCGCCGGTTCCTGCTCGCACGGGTGCTGTCCCGGCCCCGGCGCCTGGGCGCCCTGGTCGCCATCCTGCGTGGGGCGGAGCTCCTGGGCCTCCGGAGTCTGGCGGAGTGGCTCCACCTCGTGCCCGCGTCCACCAGCGCCCTGGTGCCCCGGATTCCTCCCGCGGCTGCACGCAGGCCCCTCGCCGGGACCTATGAACCCCATGGCTCGGTGCGGGGCACCGTGATGCTGTTCACCGGCTGTGTCATGCCACAGCTGTTCGGCGACATCAACCGCAAGACGATGGAGCTGCTGCGCAGGAACGGCTATCGCGTGGAGGTGCCCCAGAGTCAGGTGTGTTGCGGCGCATTGCTCGTGCACAACGGTCAGCCCGAAGATGCCCGAGTCCTGGCACGGCAGAACGTCGCGGCCTTTGCCGGTGTCCATCCGGTGCTCCACAACAGCGCGGGTTGCGGAGCAGCCATGAAGGAATACGGGCGGCTGCTCGATCGAGAAGACGGACGCCTCCTGGCAGGCCGGGCCAGGGATGTTCTCGATTTCCTCGCCAGCGAAGGGCTGAGCGTCCCCCCCGCCCGGTACGAGGCCCGCGCCGCCTACGACGATCCCTGCCATCTCTGCCACGGCCAGGGTGTGCGGGCGGCGCCCCGGCAGCTGCTGGCCCAGGTCCCGGGTCTCGTTCTGGTCGAGCATGACGACCCGGAGACATGCTGTGGGTCCGCGGGGATCTACAACCTGACCCAACCGGGGCTGGCAGCGGAGATCGGGGCACGCAAGGCCAGACAGCTGTTGGCCGCATCACCCGACCTGGTCGCCACGGGGAACCCGGGGTGCATCCTGCAGATTCGCGCCCACCTCAGGCGCGCGGGTTCGGAGATCCCGGTGCTGCATCCCGTGGAGCTGCTGCTGCCCGGAGTCAGCTAGCAGCCACTCGACGGCAGTCTCAGCTGCCGATGATGTGCCACAGGGCGTTGCTGAAGGACACCAACTGGTTGGCAGCTCCCGGGTCGGAGATCACCCACTGGGTGTAGAACTGGAAGCCGCCGAGCGTGCCAATCGCAGGGATCGGGGTCAACAGCGTCGCGGTTCCGGTGCCTGCGCCGCCGCCCACCGTGGTGACACCGACCAGGACGAGGGGATCCGTGTAGAGGGTGCAACCCTGCCACCCGAACTGCGACATGTCCAAGGGCAGCGGAGTGGTGTTCCAGAAGGTCTGGGAAAGGCCGACCACGAAGTAGGCCGGCATGCGACCCGTGGTCTGGGTCAGGAGCTGGGTCCATTGCGAATCCCCTGGGAGCGGCACGCGGTTGGTGCTGGCCACGGGCACGTAGTTGCCGGAGCCGGGACAGCCCTGGCCAAGGGGATAGGATCCGCCCTCCTGGTAGAGGAACCGGGTGTAGAGCCCGAGTCCGTCCTTCCAGTCACCGGTGGTGGCGTTTGGTTGGCCGCTCGCCCAAACTCGCTGGAGGAGGTTCCTGGATAGGGAGTTGTAGCGGAAGTTGTACTTGAGCGTGGACGTGGTGCCGTTGCTCCACTGGCGGACGTCGATGATGATCCCGGACTTGCCGTCCCACAGGAAGTCCGTCGCGAAGTTGATCGTGAGCGTCCAGGAGCCTGGCGAGATCGCGGCCAGGGTGACCTTGTTGCGGGGGAAGACCGTGACGAGCTGCTGACTGGAGGGGAAGCTCCCGGTCAGGGTGTTGCTGTTCGTCATCGCCACCTGCAGGTCGAGCGTGGCCGTGCCCACGTGGGAGCCGGAATCCGCCATGAACTGGATGCCGCGAATGCGCACGGGCTGCTTGATGCTGGGCGTGAACCAGGACGCCGCGTACCACTGGGCGTAGCGGCCCGTCTGAGCTGCGAAGGGGAGGATATTGCCCCCAGTGGTGAACGGGCTGGGTGTCACGTCGATGTTCTTCGTGGTCTGGGTCTGACCCACGGCCAGGGAAGTCAGGAGGAGGATTGCCAGGTTGGGAAGCTTCATCGGTCAGGCGCAAATTGGGGAAGGCGGGCAGGAAGAGGAGCGCTGAGACTGAGCCAGGCACCGAGACTGGGACCGACGCCGGCGCGGGTTCGGACCAGAGTCCGGCAGTCTAGCAGATGGCAACACCACGAGAGGGTTAGTCCCGCGTGGATGGGGGGCAACAGGCGGCGTAAGCTTGGCGCAATGCCCATCTACACCGGCACCGGCGATGACGGTACCACCGGCCTGTTCGGCAACCGGAGGGTCTCCAAGGACGACCTCCGGATCCATGCCTATGGCACCGTGGACGAGCTCAACGCCGTCCTGGGCCTCGTACGGGCTGAGGCACTCCCAGGCGACTTGGATCAGCGTCTGCTGCGCATCCAGGAGACCCTCTTCGAGGTGGGGGCGGACCTCGCGGCCCCGGACCGCGCCGAGGCCCCAACGGTAGTGGCTGCCACGGAGGAGGCGGAAAGCTGGATCGACGAGAGCGAGGCCCAGCTGCCGGGACTCCACGCCTTCATCCTGCCGGGAGGTCACCGGCAGGCAGCTCTCCTCCACCTGGCCCGGACGACGGCCCGACGCGCTGAGCGGCTGGTGTGGTCCCTGAGCCAGCGCGAGACCGTCCCCCGGGCTCTGGGGATATACCTCAACCGGCTTTCGGACCTGTTCTTCAGCTGGGCACGGTGGTGCAACCAGGCCCACGGGGCCGCGGACGTTCCCTGGCGGGGACGGGCAGAGGGGACGGGCGGCGGGGGATAGTGGGGCTGGACCGGCTCCGGCCTCCCGGGCGAGGCCCCGCGCGGCCTGGACAGGGCCTCCTAGACAGGTCCTGCGGCAGTGCGACCCAGGCGACAGGCCCGGCGCAACCACATCATGGCACGCTCCACCTCCCTGGGGCCGTTGACGGGGATCTCGACGAACTCTCGGGAATTCGGGTCACCGTTATCAGGCTGGCGCTTCGCGCCCTGGATCTTCAGGGCCTCGGTCACCTGGGGGGGGGCCAGCTTCACCACGACGCCTTTTCTCCCCAAATAGGCAAAAACCTGGCCGCGGACAAAGAAGCTGTCCTTGCCGTCAATCTTCTCGCGGGTGACGTCCTTCCAGGCGCACAGCCTTTCCACGATGGTTGCAATCGGATCCATGGAGCCGAGCGAGTATAACTGGTTGTGACCCCGGAACCTATCAGGGAGGCTTCTCCGGCCCCAAAAAAGGCCGGGCAGCTCCCGCGCCGCGATCTCTTGCCGGGCTGTCAAGGGCGCTGCCGCTACCCAGCCGGGGAATGACGCCACGCTCGGGACCCGCCAGATCTGCCCGCCAAACTATACGCTCGGCAGTATATGAGGTCAGGCCCGACGGAACCAGTTCTTGAGCACGAGCCAAGCCATCCCCGGATACTCATCCAGGCGCCGCCTCAAGTAGGCGATGGCCATCGGCCAGCCCACGGCAAAGGGGACGTACAGGCGGCAACGAGTCCCCTGCTGGGTCAATTCCCCCAGCAGCCTGGCCCTCGGCACGCCGTAAAGCATCTGCACCTCGAACCGGTCCTTCCCGTAGCCTTTCGTTTCCGCCTGGGTCAGGAAACGCCGGATCCACTTCTCGTCGTGGGTGGCAAACTCCACGAAGTGGCCCCGCCCCAGCAGGGTGTCGGCATGGGCCAGCATGCGCGCCTTCATCTCCGGCTTGCTGGTGGTGGCGTGCTCCCTGGGCTCCTTGTAGATGCCGATCACCAGCCGCACGCGAATGTGCCGCGGCAGCCGATCCAGGTCCTGCTCCGTGCGGTGCAGACGGGTCTGCAGAACGGCCCCGATGTGGGAGTGGCCGGCCGCGTGAAGATCACGCAACAGTTCGAGGGTGAAGTCCGTCCAGTGCCGGCTCTCCATGTCCAGGGTGAGCTGCACCTGGCGGTCCTTCGCGTGAGCGCAGAGGGCGAAAGCCGCTTCCCGGCATCCCTCCGCCGAGCCACCGCCATCGAGGGGGGCCGTCGTGAAGCTCGAGAGCTTCATCGAGATCGTCGGCCGAGCGACGCCGGCGAAACGGTCTGCCGAGGCCGCGGCGTCGATCATGCTCCGGTAGGTCTCTATGTTCCGCGCCACCTGGTCCGAGGACTCGATGTCTTCCGCCAAGAGATCCAGGGTGGTCAGAAGCTGCTGGCTGCGCCACAGGTCGACGGCTACCTCGATGGCCTTCGCGAGCGAATCCCCGGCCACGTAAGGACCGGCAAAGAAACGCACCAGGGGCGGTGGAATCAGTTGGACCAGGGGATTCACGGGGCGCGGATTATGGGGAATGGCGCCGACCGTATCCAGGCAGTCAACCGCACGGGCCGATGTGCCGATGACACATCCAGAGATCGGAGCTCCGTATGCGCATCACCTACCTGGTCGAGTCCCTCACCGAGATCCGGGGTGGTGTCAAGAGTGTCCTCGCAGCCGCCAACGAGCTGGCACGCCGCGGGCACCAGGTCACCGTGTTGAGCCGTACGGAACCTCCGGACTGGATGACGCTCGAATGCAGCCACAGGAGGGTAGCGAGCTTCGCTCCAGAGTACCTCCCCGACACGGACATCGTCGTGGCGACGCAGTGGTGCATCTCGTCGACAGCAGCCCGCTGGGGGAAGGGCAGGCCCGTGCACTACGTCAACGGCCACCTGGGCCTGCCCCCCTCGTCCGGTGCTCGCGGGACCGGCGACGATGACCACAATCGTCTCGAAGGCATCACGAGGATCACGATCTCGAGGCACCTCGAACGCCTGCTGCAGGAGCGGCAGCAGTGCGAAGTCCGCCTGGTACGCTACATGGTGGATCACGACGTCATGTACCCGGCCCCGCCGAGTGCACGGCAGAGTGGGCCGGTTCGCGTGGGCCTCGTCGGTCCCTACGCCATCGACTACAAGGACATCAAGACCGGCCTCGAGGCCTGCAGGCTGGCGAGCAACGCCGGACTCGACCTGGAGCTGGTGCGCGTCAGCAACTCACCACAGCATCCAGGCGAAAGCAATCTGCCGTTCCCGGTGGAATGGCACACTGGCGTGCCGCCTTCGCGGATGGGCGATCTCTACAGGTCAATGGACGTCTTCCTCGGGACCTCTCGCGGCGAGGAGGAGGGCTTTTTCCTGCCCGCAGTCGAGGCAATGGCGTGCGGAGTTCCCGCGGTTCTCACCGAGATCCCCTGCCATCAAGCCTACGGAAACAACCAATACGCACTGTTCGTCGCCCCCGAGAGTCCTCTCGACATGGCGGAGGCATTGGTGCTGGTGGCCAAGCATCCCCTGATCCAAGAGGATCTGCGCCGCAACGGCCTGGCGGTGGCGCAGGCCTACACCCTGGAGAACCACGTCG
>QJVU01000593.1 GCA_003235605.1 Planctomycetota bacterium
AGGTGGAGCTGTTGCCGGTGCAGCAGGAGATGCAGAAGGCACTTTCACCTCGCGGCGGCCTGGCGGTGTTGATGGGACGAAAGCTGTCCCTGCACCTGCCGGTGGTACCGGGATGAGCCGATCGGGCTAGTCGGGGGTGACGTAGAGCTCCTTGCCCCCGGCACGGAACTCGGCGGCCTTCTCCCGCATGCCCTGGCGGACATGCTCGCGCAGCTCTTCGGTGATCTGCATGGAACAGAACCTCGGCCCGCACATGGAGCAGAAGTGGGCGGTCTTGGCCGCATCCTGGGGAAGGGTCTCGTCGTGGAAGGCGCGGGCCGTGTCCGGGTCCAACGACAGGTTGAACTGGTCCTGCCAGCGGAACTCGAAGCGAGCCTTGGAGAGAGCGTCGTCCCGTTCCTGGGCGCCAGGATGACCCTTGGCCAGGTCCGCGGCGTGGGCGGCGATCTTGTAGGCGATGACGCCATCCTTCACGTCCTGGCGGTCGGGAAGGCCGAGGTGCTCCTTGGGTGTCACGTAGCAGAGCATCGCCGTGCCGTGGGCGCCGATGATGGCGGCGCCGATAGCGGAGGTGATGTGGTCGTAGCCCGGCGCGATGTCGGTGGTCAGCGGGCCCAGGGTGTAGAACGGCGCCTCCTGGCAGACTTGGATCTCCCGGTCGACGTTGTCCTTGATCTTGTGCAGGGGAACGTGTCCAGGCCCCTCGATCATCACCTGGACATCGTGCTGCCAGGCGATCTTCGTCAGCTCGCCAAGGGTCTCGAGCTCACTGAACTGCGCCTCGTCGTTGGCATCGGCTATGGACCCGGGCCGCAGACCGTCGCCGAGGGAGAAGGACACGTCGTACTTCTTCATCACCTCGCAAATGCGCTCGAAGCCGGTGTAGAGGAAGTTCTCCTGGTGGTGGGCCAGGCACCACCTGGCCAGGATCGAGCCACCGCGGGAGACGATGCCCGTGACCCGCTCGGCGGTGAGGGGCACGTGGGCCAGCCGCACCCCGGCATGGATCGTGAAGTAGTCGACGCCTTGCTCGGCCTGCTCCTCCAGCAGCTCGAGGAACATCTCCAGGTTCAACTCCTCGATCCTGCCGTCCACCCGCTCCAACGCCTCGTAGATCGGTACCGTCCCCACGGGCACCGGGGAGTTGCGCAGGATCCACTCGCGCGTTTCCTTGATGTTGCGGCCGGTGGACAGGTCCATGACCGTGTCCGCTCCCCAGCGGATCGCCCACTGCATCTTCTCCACCTCGTCGCGGATCGAGGAGCGGACCTGGGAGTTGCCGATGTTGGCATTGATCTTCACCAGGAAGTTCCGGCCGATGATCATCGGCTCCAGCTCCGGGTGGTTGCGGTTCGCAGGGATGATCGCCCGCCCCCTGGCCACCTCGCTGCGCACGAACTCCGGGTCGACGTTTTCGCGGATGCCGCAGAACCTCATCTCCTCGGTGACGATGCCCTGGCGGGCGTAGTGCATCTGCGAGAAGTTGCGGTCGCCGCGCTGGACCCGCTTCTGGATCCAACCCTGCCGCCGCTTCGGAAGGCCCTGCTCCGGCGCGTGGCCCTGGGGCCCGGTGGTGTCGTAGACAACGAGCCGGTCGCCGTTGCTCAGGTGGATCCTGCGCCCGGGCACCTGCAGATCGCCGGTGGTAAACTTCTCGCTGTTGGGGAAACTCTTGGCGAGCGGCGGCAAGGTGGCGCCGTCGCCGTTCTGGTGGTTGCCTGACATCTTGCTTTCCTACGCCGGCATGATCCGGATCAGGTTCGAGGGGTGCTTCTCAGCCTGGAGCCCCGGGCTCCAGACGCCCCCAGCGCTCGGCCGTTGGATTGGCCTCGGGACTAGGTTGTGCCATCCGGCCTGCAAATGCAATCGCCCCGGGGTCCAGCCCTAGCGCATGTTGCTGCCAGGTCCCTTACCAACCCCCTTCTCGGGTCCCCGCTGGTCAGGTTGAGGCTGGTCCGGAGCTTCGCCCCGGGGCCTGGCCTCTTCCACCCCGAACACCTGCTGCATCGGCCGCGGTACCACATCCCCAAGGGTCCGCAGCGTCTTCTGGCTGATCGTCATGGACTTGGACCTGCGCGCTGCCTCGGCAATGGCGAAGTCGTCCAGGAACATGTAGATGATCGAGAGGATGAAGATCATCACGCAGGCACCCGTGGCCACACCGAGGAAACCACCGCAGACGCGGTCGTAGAACCCGAGACCCGACTTCCGAACCAGCTTCTGGATGAAGTAGGCCATGAGGCTCAGCACGACGACGACCGCCAGGAAGATGACCACGTACGCGAGGTAGACGGTGGCTCCGCTCACCGGAGCGCCGCCGCCGAACCAGCGGTGGATGACTGCTGCGCCCCTCTCGCCATAGACTCCCGCGACGACGAAGCCGGCAACAAGGGAGAGCATGCGGCTGGCCTGCCAGACGAAGCCCTTGAACAGCCCCATCACGAAGAACACCGACAGGATGACGATGGCGGTCCAGTCGATCCACTCGATGCTGGCAAGGATCGAGGCATCGGGGCTGCCGCCCTCCTGGATGGCCATGGTTTCCAAACCGATCATGCTGCGCTACAAGGTAGGGGTTTGAGCGTCCGTCATACGACCCCAAACTGTCAATATCCCGTTGCGATCACCCATGCGCAAAGTCGACGCCCTCGACCCCCTGAGGATACAGGACCTGCTGTTCCAGAAGATGGCGGACCTGGCTGCCGAGCCACGGTTCCTGGCGGAGTGTGCCCGCGCCGAAAGGGAGTTCTTCGGCGGTGACGACGGCTGTGACCCGGCGGTTGGCGCGGACGCCGCACGGTTCACGGAGTGGTACCTCCTGGAACGCGAGAGCGAGGGCCTCGGGGATGTGCCGGCGCGGGTGCTGCCATGGCCCGAGGGCCTGGAGGACGCGCTCTTGGACTCACGAGTCGGGGTCTACATGGTCCTCGGCGCAACGCCCCAGGAGGTTCTAGTAGAGGACCTGCAGGACGACTCCCACCTGGAGGTGGCACCGATCCAGGGTGCCGACGTCCTGGCGGTCATCCGGCCCGGTGACCTGCTCGTGGGCCGCTTGTTTCCCGATGCCATGGACCGTCACGTGGCCTCGTGCGCCATGGCCGTGCAACGCCAGGCCGCGGAGCTGGCGGAGGCTTTCCGGAAGGACGTGGCGCGGCTCGATCTGCGCCGTCGGCTCACCCAGGCAGAGCTCGAACACCTGATGTTCCGCAACCGTCCCGGCCCGAGGGTGAACGTCTCCGAGACACCGGTGGAGCGTCTGGAAGCGGAGCTGGACAGCCTCTTCCGTTCAGCCCCGCTGGACCTGGAGGGTTGGTCGGCGACGGCGATCAGCCAGGCTCTGTCTCGCGCGGAACGGCCGGGGATCGTGGTCGACCCGATCCTGGAGCGGGTCGCGTTCGACAGCAAGCTGGACATTGCCAGGGTACAGCGGCTGTTGCTGGAGCTGTGGGGTGCCCACCGGCAGAAGGCCCCCGGTACGGAGACGGCATCCCTGGGGCAGCAGCTGGCGACCCGGATCGAAGCCGGGCTTGCCCGGAACGAGGACCTGGAAGACGTGTTCGCCGAGGTGGGGGAGTGGATCGGCGAGGACCTGTCGGAACCCGAGTGGAAACCCGAGCCAGGGCCGAAGCGTGAAATGACGGCGACCGCGGGTTCGGAACCTCAAGCCATCGGCGAGGGCGAAGGCGACCTCGCCGCCCTGGTGAGTGAGTACTGCTGGGAGACCCAGCAGACCGGCCACGACCGGATGATCCTGGATCGTCTCGTGCGGCTGCAGCAGGAGCTTCCGCTGCCCCAGCTCGAGTTGGAACGGCTCACCAGCCGTGACCTCGCCCGGCTGCTGCTCCAGATCTACCTGGAAGCGGCTCCCCAATCACGAGCTGCGGAGGTCGAGGCGGCTTTCGCGGCGCTGGACCGGTTCTACCGCTGGTGCGTGGAGACCCAGGCCATGGAGCTCGAGGTCGTGATCCAGGACTGCCGCCAGGACCTGGTGGGGCAGGTGCCGCGATTGCAGGCGGCAGGCCTTGCGCTCAGCGTCCCGTCGGGTCGGGATCAGCCGTTGGAGCCGGCGGTGTCCCGTGTTGCGAGAGTGGACGACAGCCGCATCGAGCTGACGCTGGAGCGGGCACCGGATCCCGTCACCCTGGCTGGTGGGGGAGCCGCAGGCCAGAACCTCCGCGAAGGCGACATTCTGCTGGGTTCCCTCGAGCGGGACGCGAACGGTGGCGGAACCTTCGTTGGCATGGTGGTGGCCCTGCCGCCCATCGCCGCCGACCTGATCGGCTAGGCGCTGCCTGACGCAGCCAGGCTATCCCCCGGGGCGTACTCCTACCGATAGGTAGCTCACAGCCCAAGGGCCATCCTTGGAGCACGGGGAGCAGAGCATGGCGTGGGAGAACGCACTCGATCGTCTGCTGTTGAAGCAGATCCATCTCGCTGAGAAAGGGGAGCTGAAGGCCGTAGAAGTCCAGGAACAGATCCTGGACGCCTGGAACATGAACCCGGCAAGACCCCAGACAGCCTTCCATCTCGGCTATGCGCGGGCACTGTTGGGGGCCGACCTGCCACAGCCTCGCGCCGGGGGTGCGGCAAACCGCTGGTACACCTTCGGTCGGCTCCGCGGACACGACCGCTGCGGGGAACGCACCTGGGTGGCCGACCTCATCAAGGACCAGGCAGCGCTGATGGAGCTGCTCCGCGACCCGGAGATCGCCCGGGCCTGCATGCCTTTGGTGATGCGGAGCCTTTTCTGGTGTGGCGATCTGCACACTGCAGTCAGCTGCATCGGCTACCTTGCACCGAGCGGCAAGGAGGCGGACACCGACCTGTTCGTGGATGCGGCGCTCACGGATCTGCTCGCGCGGTTGGAAGCGCAGGCACGGGACAGCGGCGCCGAGTTCACTGGCGACATCCTGTTGCGGGTGATCCAGCTGGACCTGTTCGACACCTTGCCCGCAGATGTCCGCTGTCGCTACTACCGGGCCTACGGCTGTTACCTCCTGAAGGTGGGCGAATTCGACGCGGCTGCGGCACAGCTCGAGCGTGCCGCCGCGCAGCTGACCCACAGGCAGGCGCAGCTGCACAGCAGCGTCGCCGCGCTCACGGGCCTCGCGGCAATGCACCTGCACGACTTCGACGAGCTGCGTGTCAACCGCGAGCGGTCCGACCGGGCTGGCGGTGTGTCGTGGTTCGACAAGGCGGTTTCCGACGCCGACCACGCCATTCCCGAGGCCTGGCTGGGGCGTGGCATCCTGCTCTACGAAACCGACAGGCTCGCGGAGGCGGCGGAGTGCTTCGGCAACGCCCTGGGAAGCTCCCGGCGAAAGGACGGCCGGGATGACCACCTGTTGGATCGAGCTCGCTTCTACCTGGGTGCGGCGCTCCTCGAAGAGGGCAAGAAGGAAGACGCCAAGCGGGCAGTGCGCCTGATCGAGCAGTCCCTCGCCACGATGGCGCCCGACCTCGAGGTGTTCTATGCGGTACACGAGGCCCTGAAGACACTCGACCGCAAGGTGGCCTTGAAGTTCCTGGACAGCATCGAGGTGGCCAGAGGCACTGCTCCGGACCAACTGCTGTTGGTGGCCCTGGAATACCAGTCGCTGGGCGAAGCGGAGCCGGCTGCCAAGACTGCCGAGCGGGTTCTCGAGGTGGCTGTGAACCTGGATCAACGAATCGAGGCGATGCGGGTCATGTTGACGTGCCACAACATGCGCGGCGACCGGGAAGCCGCCCGCGGCACCTTCAATGACATCCGCGACCTGTTGCTGCAGCGCGGCGAATTCAACGAGCTCGAGACCTTGCTGAAGAACGAGCAGTTCGTCGGTCAGGCTCTCGATCACCTGGAGATCAAGTGCGAGCTGGTGTCCCTCTACGAGGAGATGGCCGATCGCGAGACCGAGAAGGTCACCCTGCAGTGTGCCATTGCGCGCTCGCTCAAGGCGCGCAAGGACGTCGAGGCACTGCAGCAGGCGTTCGGCATCCTCAAGGAGGTCGAGATCGGTTTCCCGGAGCTTGCGTGCGACGAGCTCAGGTCCTTGGAGAAGCTCCTGGCCCTGAACCACGCCGAGCCGGCCAACCCTGATGAGGGGCAGACCCTCGTGCGGCAGGCGACGGAGCGCCTGGGCCGCCAACCACAGGTGCTGGTGGTCGGGGGCAACGAGCGCCAGCGTCGGCATCACCCGCGCTTCGAGCAGCTGGCCGCCGAGTGGGGCTTTGCGGGTGAATGGTGGATGGCGAACTACACCTCGCCGCAGAAGCTGGTGAACCAGATCTCGGAACGCCTGAAGAGCGACCTCGACCTGCTGGTGCTCCTGCACTGGAATCGGCACGAGACCACCGAGCCAGCCCTGGATCTGGCGCGCAAGGCGGGCGTGACAGCACGCACGGTGCACTACGCCGGGTTCACCAGCTTGCAGGTTGCGCTCACCGAGGCGCTGGGCCGGGTCGGCATCAACCAGCCAGAGAGACCCGGCAAGGCCGCGAACCAGAAGCCCGCCAAGACCCAGAAGGCAAGGGGCACCAAGACGACAAGGCCGGCAAAGACGACCAGGTCCCCAACGAAGTCCAAGTAGCGGCCCGAAGCTGGCCAGGTCAGCCGCTCAGACGCCTGGTCAGATGTGGACCAGGATCTGCGACTTCATCACCGTCACGCGCTTGATCTTGTCCGTGGGGACATATTGCGTGATCGTCTCCTTCGAAGCCTGCTTGCCGACCCCGTGCTGGAACTCCGACACCACCGTCAGGTAGTCCCTGCCGAGGGCGACGAGCTTGCCCCGGTACCAGCCGGCCTCCAGGGTGTAGCCCAGTCCGCCTTCCTCGAAGGACTCGGCGTTCACGAACAACACCATCTTGCCGAGCATGCTGGTGAGGACGTCGGTGAAGCTCTTGTTCTCGACGCCCGGCGCAGCGGTCCCGCCGGTTTCCTGGCGGGCTTGCGGAGCTGGTGCCGGTTCGCTCATGGTCGTGGACTCCTTGGCGACGGAAAGGAGGCGAAACCCCACCAGTCTACCTGGGAACAGCGACCGCCGCAGCCGGCGACCTCATGGTTCTGATAAGAGTTGTTATGTACAACCGAAGTGGTGGGGGACCCGTGCCTCCAGGAAGGCTTCAGGAAGCCTAGACCCGTCGGGCACGGGTCCCT
>QJVU01000554.1 GCA_003235605.1 Planctomycetota bacterium
CAGCGGTTCTGAGCCTGGCGTTCGGCCGCGCCTACAAGAAGAGCCTGGACGAGGTCTACAAGCTGGTCGACAAGCGCAACGAGAAGATCTCGATCCTGGCCCAGGAGATCGTGCGCAAGGCCGACCGGGAACAGTTGCTCAAGCAGTTCTCCCGCCAGCCCGTCCGGGACGACCTGGTACGGGCCATCCTCCAGTCCCGCAGTCGCGCCTGCACACTGCACCTGATCGACTTCCTGAAGATGCCGAGCCTGCCGTCGGAGGGCAGGAATGCCGCATCGTACGTCGTTCAACGGCTCCTGGGTCTGGACGACCCGCCCATCGATCCAGAGCGCTCCACCCCGATCTCGCCGCGACGCCATCGCGAGCTGCGCGCGCGGGCCGAACGGCGGTTGAACTGACGAGGGCGCAGCTTGCCCACGACGCCAAGACCGGGAGAATGCCCCGGATCATGGGACCTCGACCCCAGCCCCCAGCCCTCTCCCCCTACACCTGGGCCTGTGCGCTGACCCTCGGGGTCGCCCTGGTCGCCCAGGACCCCGTTGCCGACCAGGAGACCGGGAAGCAGAACGGCGGGAACAGCGACAAGCCGACGCGGGCCTGGGAGACAGACAAGGTGCATGGGCCCTCGCGCATGCTACGCATGACAGTCCACGAGGGTACCTGGATGAACCTGGACGTGAGCCCAGACGGCAAGGCTCTCGTCTTCGACCTCCTGGGGGACATCTACACCATGGGCATCGAAGGGGGCAAGGCGAAGCCCCTCGTGCGCGGGCCGGCATTCACCGTACAGCCGCGCTTCAGCCCCGATGGCAAGCACGTCGCATTCACTTCGGACGCCGGCGGCGGCGACAACCTCTGGATCATGGACGCCGATGGCAGCAACCGGCGACAGGTCACCAAGGAGAGCTTCCGCCTGCTCAACAACCCCGCATGGACCCCGGATGGCAAGTACCTGGTCGGCCGCAAGCACTTCACGTCGAGGCGTTCCCTGGGCGCCGGTGAGATGTGGCTCTACGACCTGGAGGGTGGCACCGGGGTGCGCCTCACCAAGAAGGACAACGAGCAGCAGGACACCGGCGAGCCCGAGGTTTCCCCGGACGGACGGCACCTCTACTTCAGCGACGACGTCAGCCCGGGACCCCAGTTCCAGTACAACCGCGATCCCAACGGGATCATCTACGCCATCAAACGGCTGGACCTCAAGACCGGCAAGACCGAGACGGTCAGCAGCGCCTACGGCGGCAGCGCCAGACCAGAGATCTCCCCCAACGGAAAGCGGCTGGCGTTCGTACGGCGGGTTCGCGCCAAGACGGCCCTCTACGTTCGGGAACTGGACTCGGGAGAAGAGAAGCTCATCTGGGACGGACTCTCCAAGGACGGTCAGGAGACCTGGTGCATCTTCGGGGTCTATCCGAACTTCGGCTGGCTTCCGGACAGCCTGCAGGTTGTGGTGTGGGCGAAGGGCAAGCTGTGGCGGGTCGACACCCGGAACGGCGAGGCACTGGAGATTCCCTTCACCGTCGAGGCCGAACACGAGGTCCGCGACGCCCTGCGCTTCCCCCAGGAGATCGGTGGTGACACCCAGAAGGTGAGGGTCATCCGGTGGCCCCAGGTCACGCCGGACAACAAGCAGGTCTACTTCCATGCGCTCGGCCACATCTACCGGAAGGACCTCCCCGAGGGCGAGCCCGTCCGGATCACCAAGGGCAGCGACCTGGAGTACTACCCCTGCCTGTCCCCCGACGGAAAGAAGCTGGCCTACAGCACCTGGAACGACCGCGAGGGCGGACGGCTGATGATGATGGACCTCGTCACCGGCACCACGCGCTCCCTGGTCGAGAAGCCAGGTCACTACGTGGAACCGGCCTTCGACATGCTGGGAGAGAGGCTGCTCTACCGCAGGCTCGGGGAAGGACACACCCGTGGCAGCGCCTTCATCACCCGTCCGGGCATCTACCTTGTGGACCTGCTTTCAGGGGAGCGCAGGTTCGTGCGCAAGGCAGGCAGCAGGCCCCGGTTCCACCCTGACCCCAGCCGCCATCGCATCCTGATCCTGGACCGGGAGGGGGAGAATGCCGCCCTCTCCAGCGTGAACCTCCTGGGTGGCGACCGACGGGTGTTGCTCACCTCCACCCGCGCTACCGACATTCTGATCGCTCCCGACGGGAAGACGGTGGCATGGGAGGAGCTGTTTCATGTGTATCTGAGCCCGATGCCTGATGTCGGCAGCGCAATGCACCTGGCGCCGGAGCGCATGGATCTGCCGGTATGGAGGCTGACAAAGGACGGTGGGGAGTTCCTGCGGTTCTCCGGGGACGGCAAGGTGTTGTGGCACAACCTGGCCGGCATGCTGCAACGCAATGACGTGGCCAAGGCGCTCGCGGCGAGACCAGGGGACAAGGACAAAGGCAAAGACAAAGACAACAAGAAGGCCGGGGCTGACCTGCCGGAGCACCAGCAGTTCGATCTCACGTTCACGGTTCCGGCGGACATTCCGAAGTCCAACGTCTACCTCACCGGCGCCCGGATCATCACCATGGAGGGGGACGAGATCATCCAGAACGGCTACGTGCACGTCGTGGGCAACCGCATCCACGGGATGGGATCCATGGCCGACGTCAGAATCCCTCGTGGCGCGCAGACCATCGACTGCTCGGGGAAGACCATCATGCCCGGCATCGTGGATGTGCACGCCCACATGCCGTCGGGGAATGCCGGCATGCTGCCCCAGCACAACTGGGCCTACATGGCCAACCTGGCCTTTGGGGTCACCACTACCCACGACCCGAGCCACGACACCAAGATGGTGTTCTCCGCTTCGGAGCTGGTGAATGCGGGCCTGATGCTGGGGCCGAGGATGTTCAGTACCGGGACGATCCTCTATGGCGCCGAGGCTGACTTCAAGGCCGTCATCAACAGCATCGACGATGCGCGTTCCCATCTCCGGCGTCTCAGGTCGTTCGGGGCCTTCAGCATCAAGAGCTACAACCAGCCCCGCCGCGACCAACGGCAGCAGGTCATCGAGGCCGGCGCCGAGCTGAAGATGATGGTCTGCCCCGAGGGGGGAAGCATGTTCTTCCACAACCTGACGATGATCCTGGATGGACACACCACCCAGGAGCATGCCCTGCCGGTGGCGCCCCTCTACGAGGATGTCCTGAAGCTGTTCGCTTTCAGCCGGACGGCCTACAACCCCACGCTGGTTGTGGGTTACGGCGGCCTCTGGGGCGAGAACTACTGGTACCAGGAGACCGATGTCTGGCAGAACAAGCGTTTGCTGGCTTTCGTCCCCAGGGGACTGGTAGATGCCCGCAGCCGCCGCCGTAACAAGTACCCCGCCGACGAGTTGCACCACATCGACCTCGCCAGGAGCGCCGCCGACCTGATCCGGCGCGGCGTGGTCACCTCGGTCAGCGCACATGGCCAGATGCAGGGCATCTGCAGTCACTGGGACCTGTGGATGTTCCAGCAAGGCGGCCTCTCCAATCACGAAGCACTCTTCACCGCCACCCTCAACGGCGCCCGGGCCTTGGGGCTCGACGGTCATGTAGGCTCTCTCAGGAAGGGCAAGCTGGCCGACCTCGTCATCCTGGACAAGAACCCCCTGGACGACATCCGCAACAGCGAGTCCATCGACATGGTGATGAAGAACGGTCGCCTCTACGACTCGATGTCCTTGCGTCAGGTCTATCCCGATCGCACCAAGAGGCCGCAGCTCCCGTTCATGGGCCTCCTTGGAGACCTTGGATCGGGGTGCATGTGCCAGGTCGGCAGGTGAGTCCTACCTGGCCTTCCTGTCCGCGAGGGAGTGCAGGCAGATGACCGTCAATATCAGCGCCAGGCCAGGAAAGAACCAGAGGTGCCAGGCGCCAGCGTAGGCGTAGCGCGAGCCCTGCTGCAGGATGCTCCCCCATGAGACCGAGGTCAGTCCCGGACCGATGTCCAGGAACGAGAGCGTGGACTCCACCACGATGGCGCTGGCGGCCACGAACGCGGCATTGACCAGGATCGGGCCTTGCGCAGAAGGGAGGAGGTGCCGCACCACAAGGCGCAAGGGACCGACGCCCAGCCCACGGGCGCACTCCACGAACTCGCGGTCCCGCAGGCTCAAGAACTCACCACGGACGATGCGAGCAAAGCTCGTCCAGTAGACGAGAGCGAGGACCAGGACAACGCCGAGGGTGCTGTTACCCACGAAGGAGAGCACCGCCAGGACAAAGAACAGGGCCGGGAAACACAGGAAGATCTCGATGAGGCGCTGGACCAGGATGTCCGCCCAGCCACCGCGGTAGCCGGACCATGCACCCAGGCTGATGCCGATCAGCCCGGACAGGAACACCACGCCCAGCGCAATCCACACCGCGGTGCCTGTCCCGTGGATGAGCCGTGCCAGCAGGTCCCGCCCGGTGTCGTCATTGCCAAGGTAGTGCATGGGTGGCGAGGGAGTCCGGTTCACGTACTCCAGGTCGGGCTCGAAGGGCCCGTAAGGGATGAAGGGCATCAACGCCCAGTCCGTATCGGCGGGGTCGGTCTCGAGATCTCTCCACCAGTGTTTCCACGCCTTGCCGTCTGGTCCCGGAGCGCGCACACCGAAGTAGTCGTGAAAGGCCGGAAACTGCAGTTCTCCGTTCACGCTCGCAATGATGGGCCGATCGTTGGCGAGTAGCGGCGCCAGCAGCCCCACCCCGAGCAGCACCAGCGAGAACCACAGTGCCCACCGCCGTCTGTTCGGCTTCATGACCTTCATCGCAGCTGCACCCGCGGGTCCACTACCCGATGGAGCACATCCGAGAGGATCAGGCTCAGCAGCGTCACGATCGCAACGAGCATGGTCAACGCCATCACCATCGGGTACTCGTAGCCCAGAACCGCGTCGTAGGAGAGGCGCCCCAGTCCTGGGAGAGAGAAGATGGTCTCCACGACCACCGTGCCGGTGATCAGCGAGGGCAGCATCGTGCCGAGCAGGGTGACCAGGGGCGACAACCCGTTCCTGAGCACTCGGCGGCGGACGAGCTTCTCCGGCATCCCCCAGCCCCTGAGCGCGACAACGAAATCACTGGCCGCGGCCCGCGCGACCGAGCTCCGCAGGAAACGGTACGTCACGACTCCATAGCCCAGGGCCAGGGTGAACACGGGCAGGACCAGGTGCGCGGACAGATCCAGGACCCGGGCTCCCGCGGACTGCGGTAGAGGGTCCGAGTGCAGTTGCCCGTACGGCAGGATCGGCTCGAAGAACCCGCCGGCGAAAACCAGCAACAGCAGAGTTGCGATCAGGAACTCCGGCAGTCCATACAGGACAAAGGCCAAGGTCGACACCCGCCGGTCTACCGTACCCCCCGCGTGCATGCCCACGTAGGCTCCCAGCGGCACCGCAACCGCCAGCGCGAGAAACAGTGCCAGGGTGTTCAGGAGCAACGTCACCGGCAACGCTCTCCAAAGCCTCTCGCGGAACAGCTGTCGGTCGACCGCGGTGCCGGCGAAGTCCAGCATCAGCGCACGACCCAGCCACCGCAGGTAGCGATAGGCCACCGAGTAGCGCTCGCCGGTATCGGGATCACGGAGGCCGTAACGAATCTCCAGCAGGCGGGCCTGCCGCTGCCGGACCTCGGCATCTCCTCTCGACACCGCAGCGCCGTGTCCTTGGCTGGCGCTCACCGGATCCCCCGGCGCAAGCTCCATCAACAGGAACGTCACCAGGGAGATGCCGATCAGCGACGGCACGACCCACAAGAGACGTTTCAGGACGTAACTCAGCATTCCGCGAACAGCCCCAGGCGGCGAAGGTACCGCAACATCCTGCCCGTGAGGACGGGAATTCCAAGCCGACCGGCGTGGACCTGACACCGACTCGGAGCCGAACTAAAGGCCGGACCCGGGCAATTGTCGAGATCTTGATAGTGAATCAAACCGTCAAGAGAGCAGAGAAGGAACTCCTCCCCAGCCGGCCCTGCACGTCCTGCGGGGAGCACTTCGAGGCGTCACACCTCACGTGGGTGGGGGGCCAGTGGTTCTGCACAGACTGTCACCTGGAGTGGAAGGCCCAACACGAAACGCCGCCGCAGTACGTCAACGAGGCGACAGCGGAAGTGGAGGCGGCCTCGGGAACCCTGGTTGCCCTCAAGAAGGTGGACAACTTCTTTCGCGTCGGCTCCGGCTTGCTCCGCTTCGCGGGCTATGCCATCGCCTTCTACCTGGCGAGGACGTACTCCTTTGTGGACCCGTTCCTCCAGGGCATCGTCCTTGCGGACGTCCTGACGTGGATCGTTCTGTGCTGGTTCGGCCGGCACTTCACCAAGCTGTCGACGATCCTGGAGTTCGTCGGCTTCGTGATCCTCACGACGATCATCGTCAGCCATGGAGACTCGATGTTCGACAGCAACACCTCCATGGGGATCGCTTTCCTGGGGTTCCTGGCCACCCTGGGGACCAAGGGGCTCTACCAGGTGCACCGCCTCTGGAGCGGCTCGGGCACTGAGCCCGAGTAGGCCTCCTACTCGGCCCTGCCGATCAGCGGCAAACCATGAGCCCACGGATCTTCCGGGTCCAGGACGAACTCGGTCTCCCCTGTCACCCAGGCCGAGCCGCGGATGGCGGGGACGATCGCGGGATGGTCCGAGACCATGGTCTCTCTCAGGATCCGGCCCTCGAAGCGGGTCCCGAGGACACTCTGGTTCTCGAGCATGCCGTCCAGGCCCAGCTCGCCCCGCGCATGCAGCGCAGCCAGCTTGGCGGAGGTACCGGTTCCACACGGCGAGCGGTCGAAGGCCCACCCCGGACAGAGGGTCACCGCCCGGGTGTAGAGGGTGTTGGGCGCGGGCTGTGACGGGTCTCGCGGCTCGAACACCTCGACGTGGTCGATGGCCTGGTCCGCACCCGTCTGGGGGTCGAAGCCGCGGATCCCCAGGTTCCCGAGCTGCTCGCGCAGGGCATCGCAGAACCGCATGAGCTTGCCCAGGTTCGCCGGCAGCACCGGGGGCACGCTGTCGCTGCCTTTCACCAGTGCAAACCAGTTGCCGCCATAGGCGATGTCCACGACATGGCGGTCGTAGCCCGGGACGTCGACCTCCAGGTCCCTGTGCAGCAGGAACGAGGGGACGTTCTCCAGGGTGGCGGCCACCGGTCGCCCCTT
>QJVU01000369.1 GCA_003235605.1 Planctomycetota bacterium
TGGCCTCAGCCATGATCACCCCGCGAGCTTCACCGATGCGCAGGGCTGACTGGACGCTCTTGCCGTAGAACGCCTCCTCCAGGGCAACCTCGTCGGGGTGGAGCTTGCGCAGCAGGACCGCCAAGTGGTCGGCGAGGCGACGCAACCGATCCGGCAAGGGATCGTTGCGACGTCCCAGCTTCAATGCACCCTGGGCCACCACCACCGCTTCGCCCCGGCAACCCACAGAGAGCACGTTGGCCGCGCTGTGCGCCAACAGCGGTTTTCCAGGCCCCGAGGGAGCGGGCAACCGCGTTGCCCTCGATATCTCCAGACAGCCGTAGCCGACCACCCGGGTGCCCGGATCAATCCCAAGAATCCGCATGCCCTGGCAGATAGTAGACTCCACGCCCGTGAGCGTTTCCATACTGGTGCTGGCCGCGGGTCGAGGTGACCGCCTGGGCGGCCCAGTGCCCAAGGCGTTCGTGCCCGTCGGTGGCGAAGCGCTGGTCTGTCGCAGCATCCGGCGGCTCGCGGCCGCGGTGGCTCCTCTGGCCAGCAAGGCCCGCCAGGACACCAGCAAGGGCTGCTGGGACATGGTGCTGGCCGTGCACCCCGACGACCGGGCCACCCACCTGGACCCGCTTCTGCCCGCGCTCCGGGAGCACGGCCTCGATCGGGTGGTGAGCGGAGGCCGGAACCGCCAGGAATCCATGGCCCGAGCCCTGGCCGCCAGCAACCCGGCGCACGAGCTGGTCCTGGTTCACGATGCCGCGCGACCGTTCTTCCCGTTCGCGGCGGTCAGGGAGGCGCTCCATGCCGCCCGTACGGTGGGGGCCGCGGTGCTGGCGGTGCCGGTGCCCGATACCATCAAACAGGTGGACGACAACCGTCGTGTGATCACCACCGTCGACCGCGACGGCCTGTGGCTGGCCCAGACCCCCCAGGTCCTGCGGCGGGATCTGCTGGAGGAGGCCCTTGGCGCGGCCCGCGAGCGGGGCACCCAGGAGCGTGACGACGTGGCGCTGCTGGAGCGCCTGGGTCAGCCGGTGGCCGTGGTCCTTGGCAGCCCGGCGAACATCAAGATCACCACCCAGGCGGACCTGGAGATTGCGGAAGCGTTGGCCTCGCGGGAGCAACGAGAGTGACTGGGAGCCTGCGCATCGGCCTCGGCATCGACACCCACCGGTTGGCGGCGGGCCGACCGTGCCGCCTCGGCGGCCTCGACATCCCATCCGAGGCAGGACCCGTCGGCCACAGTGACGGTGATGCGATCCTCCACGCGGTCTGCGATGCCTGCCTGGGCGCAGCCGGCCTCGAAGATCTCGGCAGCCTGTTTCCGGACGACGACGAAGCCAACCGGGCGCGGGATTCCCGTGAGTTCTGCCGCCAGACGCTGGAGCTCCTCCGCGAGGAGGGTCTCGAGGTTCAATCCCTGGATGTCGTCGTCGAGCTGGAGCGGCCCAAGCTGGCGCCGCACCGTGGGGCCATCCGTGCCTCCCTGGCCGGACTGTTCCAGGTGCCCGCGGACCGGGTCAACGTCAAGGCCAAGAGCGCTGAAGGCCTCGGGGCGATCGGGCGCGGCGAGGCGCTGCGGGTAACCGCGGTGGCGCTGCTCACCGCTAGAGGTTCTGCAGCTCGCTGAGGCGGCTGTAGAGACCGTTTTTCTCGGTCAGCTGCTCGTGGGTCCCCGACTCCACCACCCGTCCTTCGTCCATGACCAGGATCAGGTCTACGCCGCGAACGGTCGCGAGGCGATGCGCGATGATGAAGCTCGTGCGGCCTTGCATGAGGTTCTGGAGCGCGGTCTGGACCGCCTCCTCGCTCTCGGAGTCGAGGGCGGACGTGGCCTCGTCCAGGAGCAGGATCGAGGGGTTGCGCACGATCGCGCGGGCAATGGTGATGCGCTGCAGCTGGCCACCCGAGAGGTTGCTGCCCCGCTCGCCTACCAGGCTCTCATAGCCGTCTGGCAAGCTCTCGATGAAGTCGTGGATCTGCGCCTGTCTGGCAGCCGCCTCGATCTCTTCTCTGGTAGCGTCGGGTCGGCCGTAGCGGATGTTCTCGTGGATCGTGGTGTTGAACAGGAACGGATACTGGCTGACCATCGCCAGGTGCCGGCGGTAGCTGCTGAGCTTGATGTCTCGCAGGTCGAGGCCGTCGACCAGCACGCGGCCGCCGAGCGGGTCGTGAAACCGTGCCAGGACGTCCACGGTGGTTGACTTGCCGGCTCCCGAGGGGCCCACCAGCGCCACGGTCTGCCCGGGTTGTACCTTGAAGCTCACGTTGCGGAGCACCGGCTCGTCCTCGTAGGCAAAGGAAACGTTGTCGAAGACGACCTCGCCGCGCACCTTGTCTACGGCGACGCCCACCTCTCGCGAGGCCAGGTCAGGTCCCGCCCTCAGGATTGACTCGATGCCATCGAGGGCGCCGACGCACTCCAGCAGCAGGTTGAACGCGCGACAGAGTCGTTTGACGTTGGTGTACGAGCTGGCGAATGGAAAAACCACCATGGGCAGGATCTGTGCCTGGTAGTGTCCGTGAATGACCCACCAGCCCAGGACGAACATCAGACCGCCAAAGGCCAACATGTAGCAGAGGAACACAAAGCCCTGGGAGAAGGCCTTGGCCTGCAGCAGACGTTTGGTGCGGCTCAGATAGGTGGCGTTGCTCCGCTCGAACTCGGCCCGGCGCTGGTCCTCCAGCTGAAACGCCTTGACGGTCTTGATGCCGCCGAGCATCTGGTTCATGGCCTCGGTGGAATCCCCAAGCGCCGCCAGGCTCTTGCTGGAGGATTTCCGGACCCTCCGGCCCACCCGCAGGATCGGTGCAGCCATGATCGGCAACAGCAGCAGGTAGACCCACCAGAGATCCGGGGCGTAGATGACCAGGATCACGAAATTGAACAGCAGGAACAGCGGATCGAGGACGACGTTGTCCGCCGCCAGCGTGAACGAACGGCCGAGGACATTGGTGTCGTTCGTGATGCTGGAGATCAGGTCACCCACACGGCGCTTGGAAAAGAACCGCATCGGTAGCTTGAGAATGTGACCGGCAATCCGGTCACGGAGATCCACGACGATCTTGATCGCCAGGTAGCGCGCCAGGACGTTGATCCCGTAGACCGCGAAGCTGCCCACGGCTCCCAGCAGCGCCGCACCGAAGACACAACCGATGAGGAAGGTCTTGCTCTGGACGTCCTCTGCGCTGCCCGTGAACTCTATGCCCAGGAAATCGCGGATGCCCGCCGAGAAGGCCAGGAACGCCTGGTCGATGCCCTCTTGGATGTTCTTGGAGGTCTCGCCCCAGGTGCCGGACGCAGGTCCGCCGAGGTCCTTTTTGCCCTCGTTGACACCCATCGCCTCCAGGAATGGCTTGCCCAGCAGGATCAACCCCTTGTTGCAGAAGGCCTCCACAAGGCCCACGCACCAGACCGACACCACCAGCAGCTTGTTTCTCTTGACACCCTCCCAGATCAGACGGGCGAGATCCCTGAAGGTCGCCCGCACGCGGGGTTGGTTCAGCTGATCTGCACTCGACATCGATCCACGACTCCTCTCACGCACCTCTCGAGAGGCGGGATCATCCCAGAAAACGACACAGCCGGCCATCGCCGGCTGCGCTCTGGTGAAAGATCGCGGTGACCGAGGTCCTAGTCGACGGGCTCTACCTTGGTGCGGGCCAGGATCTCGTTGGCCCACTCCAGGAACCGATACGCGATGTAGTCCTGCTTGACCAGCTCTCGGGTCTGCGCGTCGCTGACCTTGACCTCGTTTTGTGCCGCACCACGGGAGTTCACGCGGATCAGGTAGTACGTGTCAGAGCCACGCAGCGGTCCCTCGACCTTGCCGACCTCGGCATCGTAGTAGATGTAGTAGCCAAGGGAGGCGCCATCCAGAAGCTCGGAGTACTCGCTCTCACGCAGAGTCCGACGCAGATCGTTGAGGGACTTCGATCCGAGGCGGCCGCGATCCTTGTCGTTGATGAAGAACTCTCCGTTGTCTTCGAGAACCTTGTCGAAGCTCTTGCCTGCCCTGATGTCGGCCATCGCGGCCTCGGCCCGCTTCCTGGCATCGGTCAGCCCGTTGTCGGTCCATGCGCCGGTAAAGGAGTTCTTGGCCATGAACGGAATGACGTCGACGTTCACCGAGCCGTTGGCGAAGAACCGCTTGTGCCGGTCGGCATGCTTCTGGAGGTTGTCGTCGTTGATCTCCTTGGCGATGAGATCCTCGAACGAGCGCATCAAGCGCCACCGCTGCCTGAATGCTTCAAGGGTGGGATAGCCCTTGAATGCCCTGGCAATCATGTCGAGGGTGAACAGCGTGCCCTCATACTCCTTGTTGTACTCGTTGTAGAGCTTGGTAAAGCGCTCATCGCTCAGGTAGGCACCTTGCTTCTCAAGCTCCTGTTTGAGGGCCTCACGAATCACGACCTCCGCATAGGCCTTCTCCATGTCCTGCAGGAACATGGCTTCCTTGACCTCGTTGAATGCGTCGTCGGTCTTCCACTGCAAGCCGTTCACGTCGACGACGATGTCCGGGGCGATGCCATGAGAGGGGTACTTGATGTCACTCCACTTCTTGAGCTGTTCGATGACCATCTTGCGGATCATTTGCATCCACATGGCCGGCATCTCGCGAACAGTTCCGTCCGGGTTGCGTCCTTGCTTGACCATGGACTTCCAAAAGCCCTCGCTCTGATCACCCTGGGAGCTGGCCTTGATGGCTTCCGCGGTGATCGCCGGCCATTGGTCCGGGGCACCCGGGAAGAACACCTTGTCGAACAGCTGGGTGACCTGGCTGTTGTGGAAGTGCTGACGTTTGGACATCCCGGTTTGGGCGCGTACCACCTCCCAGAAGTCGAGGTTCGGGTAGAGGCCCCGGAACTTGTCGAGGTTCTGCTTGATCTCGTCCTCGATCTTCTGCTGGTCGAGTTGGAACTCCTCCGGCTTGCGGCCACTCTCGATCCCGTTCTTCTTCCACTCCTCGATGATGAACTCCAGGATCTTGAGCTCCAGCTGGGTGACCCCCACCAGGAAGACCGCTTCGCGGCGGACCTGTTCTGCCGGGATCAGCTTGCCGTTCACCCTCACCGGACCCATCAGCCGGGCGCGGATGGCAGCCGTCTCCTCCTGGCTCTTGCGGATCTCGGCCAGGATCTTGTGGCCGGCCGCCTCGGCCGCCTTGGCGGCGTCAGCTTCGACGGCTTGCCTGCCCTGGGCCGGGCAGAGGGAGCAGACGGTGGCGGCGACAAGGAGGACGGTCGCGGATGGGATGCGGAGGGGTGGTCTCGACATGGGGTTCTCGCTCGAGGCGATGGGGAAAGGGGCGGAGAAGCTTATCCCGCAGTCGGCGCCGCGACACGGGCAATGGCGGCAAAACGGTCTGCCACCTCCCAAGCTCCCCCAATTCCCCGCGGGCCTGCTAGGATTCGCTCCCCCATGAGCTATGACCCCCGCACCATAGCGTTCTTGGCCGAGGTTCTCTTCGAGCCCGTGCAACTGGCCTCTCACACCGTCCAGCGCATCCACAACACCCTCTACCACCGGCCTGAGATCAGCTACCAGAACTTCCAGGTGGCCCAGGACGGGATCCACCTCAGCAACCTGCAGGAGACTCCGGGGAGCTTGTCCACGGCCACCTTCCTGCCCGATCGCCTGGTCCTCCGCGAGGAGCTCAGGGGCATCACCGTCGACGACTTCGCCACCCGACTGGTGAACGTCGCCCGCATCACCCTGGAGGCCCTGGGCATCAAGAGCTCATACGGCCAGCAGTTCGTGGTGCGGTCCCTGGTCACCCCCCGGCACGTCGTGGACAGCCGGGAGTTTCTCAGCCACAGGATGATGGCGGCCTCTGGCCCCAACCTGCACAAACTCGGCCGTCCCATAGAGAGCCTCGGCGTGCGCTATACGTTCCCCCAGCACGATGACCGGAAGGAAGTGTTCAACGTCCGTATCGAAACCTGGAACCAGGATCCTCGCTCGATCTGGCTGGAGAACGTTGGCCAGTTCAGCATGCCCGCGACCACCGACAACATGCCCTGTCTGAGCGACCACCTGTTCAGCACCTATCGCTTCCTGACGGGGCCTGTGTGCGAATACCTGGCGGACTTCGACCGGGTCTGACCCACGCAATGGGCAAGATGCGTTCCGTGGTGATGGGGACCGTTGCCGGGGTTGCACTGGCCGCCAGCGGAGTGTTGTGGACCTGTGACCAGAGAACCGAGCCACAGCCCCAGAAGGATCCCGTCGTCCTCCGCGTGGGGGGCCTGGAGGTGAGGCAATCGGAGATCGCGGCCTTCGAGGCCTACGTGGAGAAGCTGGACCCGACCATGGGAAAGATGGCCCGCAAGCGTGCGATCCTGGACCTGAGCGTGCTGCCCCTGAAGCTGGCCCAGCGCGACTTCCCGAAGCAGCGAGCGGAGCAGCGCAGTCGTGCGGAAGCGCTCGCCCAGGCCCTGGGTAACAGCGCCGGCTATGATGACCTTGTCAGCCAGAGCAAACACCTTCCGGGGGCCCGCCTGCAGCAGGGTTTGGTGCACCGGGTCATGTCGATGGCCGAGGCTCGTTGGGCGTTCGCCGACGAGCACGTGGGACGTGTCAGCCCGATCCTGGAGACTCCCCGCGGCTACTCCATTCTCGCGACCCTTGACAAGCGACCCGGGCCCACGATGCACTACGATGCTGTGGACGTGTGGGTGGCTCCCTTCTACACCCACGCCGACCGCCGCAGCTACCTGGAGTGGCTCACCCGGGCCAAGGCCTCTCTGGTCGGCCGCTTGACCTTCATCCACGACGACTACAAGGAAGCTCTTCCGTACTGGTTACGCCAATGAAGTCGAAGTCCAGAGCCATGGTGGCATTGCTGGCATCGCTGGCAGTGTGCGTGCCCCTCGGAGCCCAGGGAGGCACGAGCACCCAGAAGACCAAGCAGGAGGAGCCCAAAGAGCAGGAACCCAAGGAGCCCGAGTGGCCCGAGATGACCCCCCGGCAGCAGGCCAGGGTGGAGCAACTGCTCGCGACCCTCGCCCGCAAGGGGGACACAGAGGTCGCCAAGGCCAAGTTCGAGAAGCGCCTGGTTCAGATCGGGCTGCCATGTGCGAAGCGCCTGATACAGCGTTTCTCGGACTCGCCGCACCGGGACAT
>QJVU01000758.1 GCA_003235605.1 Planctomycetota bacterium
AGGATGCGCTCGGAATCGACGTTCGACTTGGAGGCCATTACCCCTGCTCTCGCCGATGAACTCCGAGCAGCCGGCGGCTGAACTCCGGGAGGCCCGGTATGACCTTGTTGAACTCCTTGGTCATCCGCATCCGCAGGACGGTGTAGGAGTAGATGACGTACACGCAGCTGAGGAAGACGTCGGTGCCGAAGATGCTGCGGCTGATCTTCCGGAATCCGGCGCCGTCCCCGACTTCATGCACGAAGGCCACCGCCCGACCCACCTTCATGTAGATCTCGGCGGCGGATTCTCCCTGGAGGTCGTAGGCCGCGCTGGTCACCAGGGGCAGGGACCCGGTCCGCGTGCGCGGATCCCACATCCACCGGGTCCAGAGCCAGTGCTGGTCCGGATCCGTGAAGTGGAGCAGCTCGCTTGCCAGATCCGCCCGCAGGTTGTCAGCCACCCCGTCCAGGCGATCCACGAAGGCCTGGAACCGTCGCTCGACGCTGTCCTCGCCGTAGAGCAGCTGGAACCACCGGCTCCGCACGTGCTCCAGGTCCAGGCTCAGGAGCACCTTTCGGGTCTTTCCTCGGGTGGAGAAGATCCGGTGCAGCACGGCCTCGTGGTCCTCCTTCGAAAGAGCCGGCAGCGCCTCGCGACTCAGCTTCTCCCGAAACCAGGCCGACTTCGCCTCGAGCTCTCCACAGATCTTCGCAAGCTCGTCGACGTCGACGACGGCCAACGTCTCCTGCATGAACTCCTTGGCGGTTTCGGTGTCGACGACCTGGACCATCAGCTCACCCTGCAACTCATCCTGCTGCCATCGCCGCCCTGCGAACCACGCCGATCGCCTTCATCGCCGCCGCGGACGCCGAGGAGATCGCATCCTCCAGATCGGCCGGACCCGTCGAAGCCCCACAGGCAAACACGCCGGGGACGCTGGTCGCCACGGTGTTGAGCACTCCGCCGACGGTCTCGATGAACTTGTACTTGTTCAGCTTCACCCCGAAGATGCCCGCCATCTCCTTGGTCCCCTCGCTGGGCTCCATCCCCACCGACAGCACGACGATGTCCATGGGCACCTCCATGGGCCGCCCCATGGTGGTGTCCTCCCCCCGCACCACCAGGCGATCCCCCTTCTTGATGACCTCGGTGGCGATGCCCTTGATGTAGTTGACCTTGTACTCCTCCTGGGAGGGCCAGTAGATCTGGTTCTCCCAGTAGCCGTACATGCGCATGTCGATGTAGAAGATGAACACCTTGCAGTCCGGCAGGAGCTTCTTCACCTCGATGGACTCCTTGCCGGCCACGCCGCAGCACACCTTGGAGCAGTACTCGTTGCCGATCTGCCGATCCCTGGAACCCACGCACTGGATGAAGCAGAGCCTTTCGGGTGGCTTGCCGTTGGAAGGCCTTACTACCTTGCCGGCCTTGAGCATCTTCTCCAGGTCCACGAGGGTCAGCACGTCCTCGTACTCGTAGTAGCCGTACCGCTGGGTCTCCCGGCCCGGGTCGAAGTGTTGGAAGCCGGTGGCGATCACAACCGCCCCGACGTCGACCTTCTCCTCTCCCCCGTCGGTCTTGAGCGTGATCTCGAAGTTCCCGGGCTCGCCGGTGGCGTTGGTGACCGTGGAACCCAGACGGATGTCTACGGCTTCCTCCTTCTCGATCGCAACCGCCATCTCCCGCATGGCCTCGCCAGCGTCGGCGAAGTCCGGCGTCAAGGCGGCGTAGCTGGCCAGCTCCGGTCTTCCCCCCAGGACCTTCTCCTTCTCCACCAGAACGGCGCGGTAGCCCGCCTCGGCGATCCCCCGTGCTGCTTCCATCCCCGCCGGCCCGCCCCCGATGACCAGGATCGGGCGCTCAGTCATCGCAGTCCTCCCAGGTCAAGTACTCCTTCTCGCCGGACTCGAGCTTCTTCACTGCCTCCTGGAACTGGTCCCAGGCCTTTTCAGGATCGATACCCAGCTTCCGGAGGAACGGTTTGTTGTCAGTGCTGTGCCAGTGGAGTTGCAGCACCTTGTACGGGTGGGCGCCCATGGCCAGGGCGCTGAACTGGGAATCCGACATCACAGGCAGACCGACGTTCTTGTCGTGGGCCTTGGCGGCAAACTGGCTCTGGTCCAGGGTGGTGACACAGCCCGTGTCGTGGGTGATCAACACGTCGGGGTCAGCCTCCTCCTTCATCACCTCGATCTTGCGCTGCACTGCAAACGACCTGGAGAAGTCCCGGGACACCAGGATGTGGCGGAAGCCGAACCCACAGCAGTCGTACCAGGTGGAGTAGTCGCGGACCTCGACACCCAGCGCCTGCAGGGTCGAGGTGATGATGGCCGAGCGTTGGGAACCGTAGACGTCCTCCGAGTAGACCGCGTCCTCCCCGATCAGCTTGTGGTAGTGACAGGCAGGATGGATCGTGGCCACGATCCCGTCCATGTCGACCACCTGATGCGCTGCGATCTTGTCCCGGACGGCATGCACCCACTCGCTGTAGTGGACGATCTCCTCGGGGATCACCAGCTTCTTGCCCAGCTTCCCGAGGACATCCCGCACCTGCCGCCGCAGCTCGGGATTGTGGATCAGCTGCTGCCGGGTCTCCTTGTAGTGACCGAAGCTGGTGGCGCAGTGGATGATCGGGAAGTAGCCGGTCTCCTCGGCGGCGGCGAAGTTGCGCATCGCCACCGCGGCCTGGGCGGCGGCGTTGGAGGTGGCCGAGGCGTAGTAGTTCCAGGCCGTGCACGAGGTCTGGTCCGTGGGGTCCTTGTAGTCCAGCCCCAGCTTCCGGTTGATCCAGAACACCGACGTCGAGTACCCGGGGATGTGCCCGCACTGCCCGCAGCTCTTGTGGTGCCAGGTGTGCTCCACGGGGATCTTCTTGATCCGCCCGTACTTGTTCTTCACCTCCACGTACGGCTCCGGCACCCGTTGGACCTCCCACTCGCCCTCCTTCTCGAGCTGGTCCACGATTTCGTGGTAGTCCTCCGTCGGGGCCCGTGAAGGATCGACGACGAACTCGCGATCCTTGGGTTTGTTGAAGAGTGCGCTGTGGGGGATCAAGTCTTCATCTCCTCAGTCAATCTCCTCAGTCAATCTCCTCAGTCAAACGATACATCGTAGCCGGCCTCTTCGAGCTTCTCCTCCATCACGTCCTGGAGGATCATGAACAGCCCCTCGTCCACCTCCTGGATCATGTCCATGACCCCGGTCATGTGCCAGATCAGGTAGAGCTCGTTGATGGTCTTGTCGTCGACCTGCCAGCTGGTCTCCGTGGTGTGCAGGGTCTCCGGGGGCAGGGCTCGCCGCCAGGTCTCGAGGTTCTGGGCGATGTCCTTGACGTGGGGTCCCCAGTCGGGGAACGCGTTGGCCTGGAGCATGTCCGGGGACACCTGGGTGCCCGTCGACATGATCTTGTAGACCACCCGGCCATAGCCCTCCAACGCCTCCTGGGCGCTGGCCAGGCCGTTCTTCACCGCCACCTCCCGCATCAGGGTGATGATGCCCCCAGGGGAGTTCTTGCGGGGACACACGTCACAGCTGAAGCACTGGGAGCAGTCCCAGACGCTGTCGTTCAGGAGCACGTAGAACAGGTCCACGTCCTCCCGGGCCATGGTCTGGGCGATCTTGCGGGGGCTGAAGTCATAGAACCGGGCCGAAGGGCACGCCGCCACGCAGATTCCGCACTCGTAGCACCCGTACAGGTACTCCTCGTAGCGGAGGTCCTGCTTCACCTCCTCGAAGAGGCGCTCCTTCTCGTCGTAGGAGACATGGGCGTACTGCCTGCCGGAGAGGTCCAGGGTTCCCGGCTTGCTGACCGTCACGCTTCGAAGCCCTCCACGTGGTCGCAGGCCTTGATGTCCTCGGACTCGATCCTCTCCCGGTAGGCGTCCACCGCCGCCTCCCCTGTCAGCAGCTCCTTCAGCTCCTGGTCCAGGTCGCTGGGTTTCATCTTCACGATCCATCCCTGCTTGTAGGGACTGCGGTTGATGATCCCCGCGTCCTTCGCAAGCGCGTCGTTGACGGCGGTGATCTCCCCGGAGACCGGAGACTTCACCGGCCCCACCCACTTGCTGCTCTCCACGGTGGCCACCGGCTTCCCCTTCTTGCGCACGACCCCGGGTTTCTTCGCCTTGGCGTGCAGCAACGGTCCTGCCAGGTTCTGGGCCACATCGGTCATCCCCACGGTGACCGTGCCGTCGTCATGGACACGGACCCAGGTGTGGTCGACCACGCTGTAATGCAGGCTCAGGGGCAGAACGCAGCCGCGGACCTCGGGATTGTCAGCCATGGGAAAGAGGGAGGGACGGGTAGGCTACCGGCCGCCCACAGGAATGCCACCGCCCCGGCGAGAACCGCTATGATCGCAGGGATGCCCACCGCCGCCTCCTCCCAGGCCGAGTTTGCCAAATGGGTCCGCTCCCGCCCAGCAAGCGACCTCCACCACTACGAGCTTCTGGAGGGGCAGATCGTCTGTGAGCCACCGGCCGGCTGGCCACACGGCGAGACCGAGGCGCATCTCGTGGAACGTATCGCCGCCTTCGTAAGGCAGCGCGGCCTCGGCCGTGTCTTCGGCTCCAGCACGGGTCTCGAGCTTCCCTCCGGGGATACGGTGGAGCCTGACATGTCCTTCGTGTCGAAGGAGCGCTGGGAAGCACAGAGTCCGAAACCACAGGGCTTCGCCCGTGTCGTGCCGGACCTGGTGGTCGAGATCCTGTCTCCCAGCACCAGGGCGAGGGATCGCAATCAGAAGAAACGGATCTACGAACGCAACGGCGTGCGCGAGTACTGGCTGGTGGATCCCGAGTCCCGAAGCGTGACCCGATACGTCGCACAAGACCAACGGTTCGACCAGGGCGTCATCCTCGGAGAGAGCGACAGGCTCCTCTCCGTGGTGCTGGAGGGGTTCGATGTCGACGTCGGTGGGCTGTTGCCTCGGCCCTGAGGGGCGTGGCTGGGCTCAGGCGCGGAGCGCAGCGCCGAGACGGCGAAGGGCGCGCTTGTGCAGCAACTGGACTGCGTTCTCGGAACGACCGAGTCGCCGGCCGATCTCCGCGAAGGGCAGGCCGTCGAAGTCACGCCACTGGATGGTGTCGCGCTGCTCGGGGGCAAGCGCTTCCAGGGCGGCGAACATCCGCTCCACCTCTTCGGCCCGCGCCGCCTCGTGCGACGGTGTCGGCGTATTGCCTTCCAGTGCTTCGCCGCGGACCAGGCACGCCGTAACCGACTCGAAGCGAGCGACCCGCGGCCGACGGTACTCATCGATGATCAGGCTGCGGGCGATCACGGTGGCCAGCCGCATCAGGTCGGCCTCGGTCCCGACCTCGAACCTGGCGAGCTTTTCGAGGATGCGCACCGACAGGCTCCCCAGGACATCGCCCGAGTCGGCCGCGTGCCGCTGGGCGTCTCCCATCATCAGCCGGATGCGTCCCAGCAGCCGCGGCCAGCACCGATCGAACAACCGGCCGAGGGCATCGCGGTCGGAGGAACTCGGAGGCTCGGCGGCGGGAGACATGTTCAGCGCGTGCGCAGCTTACCGCATCTGGTGGGTCTCCCGGTGAGTGCCATTCATCGCCCGCGCGGCCCGGCAACCCAGAGCCGGACGATGCCGTCGCGGCCGCCGGCGGCGAGAATGCGCCCGTCCCGTGAGAGGGCCATGGCCCTCTGTCCCATCGGTCCGCCGGCGAGCACGAGAACCGGAGTGAGGGTCTCCGTATCGTAGATACGGATGTTCGAATGCCAGCCAGAGGAAAACAGGCGTCGTCCGTCGACAGAAAAGAACAAGCAGTTCAGGAAGAGCCGGCTGCCAACGCACTCGGCGAGCAGGTCTCCGGTCGCCGCGTCGTGGATAGACAGCGTCGCCTGCGTCGAATCGCGGCGATAGCGGTGCGCCGCGAGGAGGCGCCCGTCGGGAGACCAGGCAACCTCCCAGCCATCCAAGATGTCTGCGATCTGCGGAAGGCTGAAGACCTCGGCGCGGTCTGACATGCGCAGAACTCGCAAGGGGTTCGCCAGGGCAGCGCGCCTGCCATCGGGGGAAAGCGCGAGTTTGGACGGTGTCCCCGCGGCGAGATGCTGCGCCTTGCTGCCATCGGGAGCGAAGACAAGGAAACGCTGGTTCACATCGGGGCCCGCGATCAGGAGGTCGCTGGCCGTCCATGCCAGGGATTGGATCTCACCCACCAGACCGCGCCATTCCTTGGGGCCGGCCAGGGTCTCCGGGTCCCACACCTTGATGACTCCGTCCGAGCCCGTGGTCGCGAGGCGGTTGTCCGTTGGCGCAAACGCCACACCCTTCACGCCACCTCCGGCGACGCCGCGAATCGACCTGGGGGGGCGGCGAGGATCTTGAAGATCCCAGACCGTGATGTGTCCGGCGCGGTCCCCCGTGGCCAGCCACCGATCGTCGCGGGAGATTGAGACCGCGTTGATCTCGTCGTGTGCGCCGTGCAACTCAGCGGGGATGTCGTGATCCGCAAGATCCCAGATCTTGGCGGACCCGGCGATAGACCACACGCGCTCTCCGCCGGGGATGAACCCGACGAAACGGATGAACTGATCGTGACCGCGAAAGATGGCCAGCACGTCGAGGGTGTCGAGATCGAGCAAGTGGAACGTCGTTTCGTGGGAGACGAGGAGTCGTCGATGCTCAGGATCCGCGACAACGTACTTGGCGGGCACTCGAAGATCCCTCTTGGCGACACGAGAGACATCGTCCAGGTCCCACACTCGGACGCCGTTCTTGACCCCGGCAAGAAGCTTGTTCTCGCGACCGTCAAACGCCAGGGAAACGACATCGTCTCCCGCCCGGAGATCGTGCAGACGTCGACCGTCGGGCAGCGAGAGCAGTGTCACCTGTTTCCCGCGTCCGATCGCCACGACCTCACCCTTCGGTCCAACCGCAATCGTGGCCCAGCCATGACCGGGAAGGCCAGGGATCTCCTTGAGGCACCTCCCGCTGTCCGAATCGAGCACTCGGACCACGTTGTCGTTGGCTACCGAGATCAGATGCCGATCCTCGCGATCGAAGGCAACGGCGACGACCCACTCGCCGTGGCAATCGAATACCTTGAGACATCGCGCCGCGGCAACATCCCACACGCGCACCGTGCGGTCGCCGGCACCAGTGGCAAGCAGGGTGCC
>QJVU01000407.1 GCA_003235605.1 Planctomycetota bacterium
GGTAGTCGAGGGTGAGCGAGAGGTCCGTTCTCGGCGTCATCACCCATTGTAGGCTCGTGGCCAGGGCCTGCAGCGTCTCGTTGTCGTTGTTGTCGTCGTCGAAGTCCTGGCGTGAGATCTCGTAGTAGCCGTTCACGGTGAAGCCCTCGTGATACCAGTCGGCGCCGGCGCGCAGGCCCGAGCCCTTCGTGTCCGAACCCTCGTTGTGGAACACGCTGAGGGACACGCCGCCGTGCTCGTACCACCAATCCCGCAGTGACAGGCCAGCCTCGCCGCCGACACCGTTGTCGTCCTGGTCGTCCCAGTAGAAGACGTTGGTGTCGAGGCGGAGGTGTTCCGTCAGTCGGTGCCAGGTGTTCCCGGTGAGGCGAAAGAGCTTGCCGGTTCGCACCAGCTCCGGATCCAGGCCGTCGAACGTCTGTCGCTCGGTCTCCGGCCAGCGCAGGTAGAACACGCTCACGCCGGCGCCGTTGTATTGGTCGAAGGTCGCGTTGCTGTTGAGCTGGTACTCGCTGATCTGGAACCCGGAGTCCTTGATCTGATCCCCGGGGGTGTAGTAGTCGAGCCAGAGCGACGAGGACAGGGAGAACCAGTCGGTCGGGCGGCTGAACATCTTCAGGATCACCAGGTCCCGGTCCGGTGCACCTTCGTGCCAGGTGGCCTGGAAGCCGGCAGCGACCTCGAATTCCTTTTTCTCGCCCATGGCATAGTCCAGGAACACTGCCGCCTGAAGGTCGTCCCCCGTGTTCTGGTTCACGAAGGGCTCGGGAAACAGTCCGCCGGACACGCCGAGGCGCAGCCCCTCCGCGATCCGCACGTCGGCCTCGAAGCCGTCGACGACCTCGAACTCGGGGAACACGTTCTGCAGGAAGCGACCCACCTGGATCCGGAACCGACCGTCGTCCGAGTGGCCATAGCGGTAGGAGAAGCGGTCCAGGCGGAAGCGCGTGGTCTCCTCGCTGCTGTCGTTGTCCGGATCACTCTTGCGGAACGACAGATCGGTCTGCAGGTCGATCTCGCCGCCGGCCAGGAAGGGGTTTTCGAGCTGCCACTCGGTGCCGAGATCTGCCAGGAGGTAGGTGCTGTCGAAGCGACCCCGTTGCCAGAACCGGGTGGCGCCCATCCAGACGCGGCCCCGCAGGCGCCGCGGTCGTTCCGCCGGCGGTCGTCCCCGCGCCGGCGCCAGCAAGGGCTCGTCGGGATCCTGCCTGCCTTCGATGGGCTGGGTCCAGGGTGGGTGGTCGGGCACCGGCTTTCCGGACGGAGCCGGTGGTTCCACCACTTCCTCCTCCAGACGAGAAGCCGGCACCAGGACGTGTCCCTCCGTGCCCGGTCGCAATGCCGTGGGGTCCGCTACCAACAGCCGGCAGCTGGTGCGGGAGACGGTCTCGATCCGCGCCTGGATCGGCGCCCTGCCAGTCGGGAGCAGAGTCACCAGGTCCCCCCGGGACAGCCCTGCTTCGCGGCCCTTGTCCAGGTAGACGCTCCTTCCCGAGACCGCCGTGACCTGGACCTTGACCTGTTGCTGGCCTTCGACCTGGGCCAGGACAGGGGCAGCGAGAGTCCACGCCAGCGCCAGGGCCCTCAGCGCCAGTGACCGCACTGCCAGGGCCCTCACCGCTTCCGCTCCCAGCCGTGGCAATCGTTGCACTTCGTGCCCAGGGGTCTGTAGCGCACCACGGTGGCGCCGCCAGGCACCGGGTAGCGCTTGTGGCACTGGTCACACCGCAGGGACCGGTGCTTCTCATCCAGCTTGAACCGGGAGTGGCGGTCGTGGTCGAAGTGGGTGAGGTCGAAACCGCGCTGGACGCTGTGGCAGCGCGAACAGTCGGTGCCCGTCCCTCGGCGGAACTGGCCGGCATGGGGATCCCGATGGCAGTCCGCGCAGCCGCTGGTGGCCCTGGACATGCGCCGGGTGCCGTCGTGCGTAGGGGGTCCAGGGGGGTGGCAGCCCCGGCACGCGGTCTTGGCGTGGGCGCCGGCCAGCTCGAACCCGGTCCAGCGGCCGTGGTCGAATGCCTGGGCCTCGCGGAGTCGGAACGCCCTGGTGTCGTGGCAGTCCGCGCAGCCCGCGCCGCGCCTGGCGAAGGCGCCTTCGTGCACGTCCACGTGACAGTTGCGGCAAGTCGTCGACGTGCCACGGTAGCTGCCTCCAGGATGGCAACGGTTGCACCCCACCGCGGCGTGGGCTCCTTCCAGGGGGAAGCGGGTGCGTTGGTGCATCGCCAGGGTGAACGCCGCCGGTCGAAAGCGCACCTGGTTGTGGCAGGTGGTGCAGGCCTGGCCTTTGAACGCCCCGTGCTGGAACTGGTCGCCATGGGGATCCTCATGACACCCGCCGCAGGTCTTGGGGAGGCCCCGGAACCGACGCACGCCCTCGTGGATCGGATGGCAGCTCTTGCACGCGAGCTGCTGGTGGGCGCCCAGCAGGACGAAGCCCGCCCGGGCATGGCGTTCCCGGTCGAAGCGATGGTCCCGGAAGGTGTGCGCCTGGTGGCAGGACAGGCAATGCTCCTGGAACTGACCGTCGTGGGGGTCCTCGTGGCAACCACGGCAGTCGTTCGGACTGCGGGGCGGCGACCGGAACCGGTCCGTGTGGCTCGGGCCCCGGTGGCACTTCTGGCAGGCCACCTCGTGGTGGGGGACCAGCAGGTCGAAGCCGCTGGCTCCGTGCAGGTCGTGGCTGCGCTTTTCGTCGGCGCTCGTGAAGCTCCCATGCTCGAGCCGGTGGCAGGCAGTGCAGCCGGTCCCAGCGGTTGCCGCGAGGAAGCGCGCGCTGTGGCGCGTCTCATGGCAGTCCGCGCAGCCTCGGACCGCCGGTGCCCGCCGGTGCCCGACGTTCTCGATGGCGAAGCGGCTGCCGGGTTCGTGGCACCGCTTGCAGTCCAGGCCGGCGTGGCTGTGCACGAGGGGGAAGCGTGGGTCATGCCTGAAGAGAGCCACCTGGCCAAAAGGCTGCTCCTGACCGTGGCAGGAGGCGCAGTCCCGGAGCTTGCCGTCGTGGGGATCCCGGTGGCAGGTGACACAGTCCTGCCGCAGGCCCAGGAAGCGCTTGTGCCCCTTCTGTAGCACGGCGTCGGCGGCATGTTGGTGGCAGCCCTGGCAAGGCAGGTGGGCATGCCGGCCGCTGAGACCGAAGTCCACACCCTGATGCAGGAACGAGTCGATGGTGCCCAGCCCCGCGATCACGAAGGTGTGGTCGCTCACCAGGCGGTAGTCGCGGCCGCGGTGTTCCTCGTGGCATCGCCCGCAGTGGGTGACCTGCTCACGCTGCATCCGGCCGTGCAGACCGTTGCCTGTCTGCATCTGCCTTTCGATCTCCTCGTGGCACGCGTTGCACGCCGTCGCCAGATCCCGCTGCCCGTCCCCATGGCAGGTGGCGCAGCCGACGGTGGCCGAGGCGTGCACCTGGGAAACCTGCCCCGGGGAGCGATGGCGATACGCCAGGAACAGCACGACCCCCAGCAGCGCCAGGATCGACAGCGTGATGCTCACCTGCAGGACGCGCATTTTGTCCCTACCCGAACCGGGCGTAGCGCAGGGCGACCACGATGTGCAGCACTGCCAGCAACACCATTGCCAGCGCCAGCCACCGGTGCACGAAACGCCAGGAGGCCACCAGGCCGCGCAGGTCCTCGTAGTGCTGGGTCATCATCGATGTCCTGTGGATCCGGCGGGCAAGCGCCAGCACCCTGCGCACCTGGCTCTTGGCCACACCCTCCTGCCGTGCCGTCGCCTCGATGCGCCGCAGGCTCGAACGCAGCCGCCGACGAGAACCCAACAGGCTGAGGATGCGCCGGGGCAGCGAGCTGCTCCAGACCTCGCGGTCCAGCAAGGCGGTTAGCTCCGCGCGCACCGCCGCGCTGAGACTGCGGCCCTGTTGGTCCCACTCCCCCAGGATGGCGGTGAGGTTGCCGCGCACCTGATCCAAGGACAGCTCGCGACCGTTCGCTGCCTTCGGCAGGAAGGCGTAGAAGTAGCGGCCGACGGCGCCGCTGGTAACAAGCACCGCCACCGCCAGGAAGGCGTGGCCACCGGGGGTGTTGCGGATTTCCATGCCGCTGTGCACCACCAGGAGCAGCAACGCGAGTACGCCGGTCACCACATGGATGCTGAGCCAGTGTTGCAGCGAGCCGGCGATCCACTCGCCGAGGCGGCTCCGCCGCAGCAGGTAGAGGAGGTTCATCAGGATCAGCACTGCGGCGGCAATGCCCGCCCCCAGGCCCAGTAGCCCGGCGGGTCTCAGCAGGTCGTGCCACTGCGACTGCGGGCGCAGCTGAGTTGCCAGGGTGTAGTACTCGCGGAAGTGGAGCCCGAACCCGAGCGTGGCCAGGGTCAGCAGCAGGGCGATGGCCAGGGCGCGGAGGATCCCGGTGCCCTGCTCGCCGAGTTCCAGCGTGGGGGGCCGCAGCGCAGGGTCGAACGAGACCCTGGCCTGCCGCAGCAGGTCGAAGGGCGGTATGCCACCCGCGAACACGAAAACGTCGTCGTTGGGGAGGACGAGAGGCCCATCGCCATTCGGTTGCGACAGGATCACCCGGTCCGCCTCGATCGCCTGCACCTGGCTCTCGAACAGCACCTGCAACCGCCCGCCCGTCCGTGCCCGCTCCAGGTTCTGGCTGTTGCGGGCCTTGATACGGAAGAACTGCGCCTTCCGGTAGCTGAGGTGGACCTGGTTGCCCGGCTGCTCCGCCAGACCCAGTGCCGCCTCGATAGCGCTGTCGCCGCCGCCCACCACCAGGATGCGACGGTCCCGGTAGGACTCGGCGTCCATCAGGCTGTAGGCCACCTTCGGCATGTCTTCGCCGGGCACCCCCAGCTTGCGCGGCGTGCCGCGGCGGCCCAGGCAGAGGCAGACATGACGAGCGCGGTAGGTGGTGACACCCTTCCCGGCATGGCGGGCACGCACCGTGAACACGCCATCCGCGTCCCGCTCGACCCCCAGGTACTGCCTGCCGGTGTGGATCGGCAGCTGATGCCTCGCGGCAATCTCCTGCCAGAGCTGGATGAGCTCCTCCTTCTGGTAGGTGGTGCGCTTCAACCTGCCGTGGAGCGGCAGCTCCACGGGTTGGGTCATCACCAGCTTGCGACGGGGGTACTTGGCAACGGTGCCACCGATCCCCTCCTGCTCCAGTGTCACAAAGTCCAACCCGCGTTCTCTTGCGGCCAGGGAGCAGGACAGGCCGGCGGGACCGGCGCCAACGATCAGCAGGTCCAGTTCCCGGGGTTGGAGATGGTCCTCCAGGACCACGGTGTCCGTAGTGGGTTGAAGGCCGGCGAGTGGACTGTCGCGATTGTCGACCCTGCCATCGCCATTGGCGCGCCGTGACAGGATCCGCATTTCCCGCTTGGCGACCTGGTTCGCGACGTGCGCCGCCACTGCGGCGCCATGGGTGATGGCCGTGCGTACCAGCGCGTAACCCGTCACTTCGCCGGCCAAGTAGAGACCCGGCATGCCGGTTACCTCCAGCTGGTCGCTCAGGACCGGAATGTCATCCCGCTTGGACAGGTCTCCCAACGTGACCTGGATCGCGCCCACGGGGCAGGCCTCGGCGCAGCGGCCGTGGCCGACGCACCGGGCACCGTGGACCACCGCAGCCTGACCGTAGACCAGGCCGAGAACGCCGTCCTCGGGACACGCGGAGATGCAAGTGCCGCATCCCACACAGCGGCTCAGATCCACAGAGGGGTACTGCAGGCGGGCGGCATGGCTGCCGGTGGTCCTGGCCTCGGACCTCTCCTCGAGGGTGGCGCGCAGCATCCGCAGCTGTCTGCGGCGATGCAGCAGGAGCAGGAGCGCCAGCCCCAGGACCAGGATCAGCACGCAGAGGAGCGACCAGCTCAAGGCAATCCCTTCGGGTTCATGGAACAGCGTTCACGGACAGAAATGGTGTGAGACCGCGGTGCCTGCCCTGTCCCGGATCCGCACGCTTCGCGTACGCATTGCGGACAGGGCGTTGGCTATATGCGGCGCCATCGGCCTCGTGGTTGGCAAAAACGGCTTGTGGGATCCCCAGCGCAATCCTCGGGCCGCCGGTGCTTGGCCCGTCGCTCGACCGAAAAGTGGCACGGGCGCTGCGCGTGTGCCGCCCGCGCTGCCGAGCCACCTGGAAGTCGCTCAGGGCGACTGCTACCATCGCGGTTTCACCCGTTTCCCGCTCCGAATCGACACGATCCCCAGGAAATACCATGTACCGCACATTGATCCCCCCGATCCTCGCCGCCCTGATGGCAACGCCGACCATGGCCCAGCTCGGCACCATCGAGCCCAACACCACGACCAAGGACCTTGTTCGCTGCATGGAGAGCAACAACGACGGGCTGGTCCTGACCGCCGACGGCACCATGTGGGCAATGGTCTGGGAGCGGGTCAGCGCCACCGGCACCGGCTCGATCGAGCTGCGCTACTCCACGGACCAGGGGGCCAAGTGGATCGACAACAACTATCAGGTCCACGGGGGCCAGATCGCTACCTCCAGCCTTGCCTCCATGTGCCTTGCTCGGAACGGCAATCTCATCCATCTGCTCTGGTCCGCCCTGACAGGCAAGGGCGGCGCTGGCCAGTACTACAGCGCCTACTACCAGGCCTTCGACGTCAGCAAGAAGGCCTTCGTGGGAAGCCCGGAGCTGATCGCGGACGGCTATGGCTCCAACAACCAGTTTGCGGCACACGCCATCGCCGAGACCGGGGAGGGACACCTGGTGGCGGTGATCACCAGCCACCGCTCCGGCGGGCTGGGTCTCAGCGCCTGGTCCTGCGGCCTCTGGATCAAGAAGAAGGGATCGACGACGTGGCCCGCGAACGGCGTCCAGATGAACTCCGGCTCGGGGATCACACCCAGCGTGGAGGTGGAGGGAGAGAGAGTGCACCTGACCATGCGCGACACCACCGGTGGCTATGGGCCGATCTACAGCCGCTACAACGTCAGTACCGGTCAGACCGAGGTCAAAGCCCTGCGGATGTGGCCCTCCAGCCAAGGAACCGTGGTGGGCGCCGGCAACATCTACGGCTTCGTCATCGACGACAACGGCGGCAAGTGGTTGGTGTGGCCCGAAGGCGTCGTGAGCGGGAACCAGAACGCGGCCCTGAACCTCTCGTATGCGGCGCCTGGC